>NZ_NWQG01000016.1:0-33611 GCF_002529485.1 Mesorhizobium sanjuanii | reverse complement strand
CCATAAGGGCGAGGAAGAGCAGGCCGAGATTGATGGCCATGAAGCGCACGAGTTTCCTCCGCACGCTTTCGACTTCGGGGTCGAGAGGCTTTTCCCGGCCTTCAACGTCTGGGTCTTCCTCGGCAAGCGGCCTGGCCATGCAAGAATTCCGGAACAATTTTCGATGAGCGCTCATAACGAAGAGGTCCCCGAATTGATAGAGGGCGGATCGACGGTGGTGGTGGCTGGAACCGACGCGGCTGGCCAGCGCCTTGATCAATGGCTGGCGGGCAAGCTCGGCCCGGACATGTCGCGCAGCCGCGTGCAGATGCTGATCCGGCAAGGCGCGGTCAGCATCGGCGGCAAGCCGGTCGACGAGGGCAAGCGCAAGATGGCCGCCGGCGACCGCGTCTCGGTGGACATGCCGGCGCCGGAGCCGGCCGAGCCGCAAGGCGAGAACATCCCGCTCGAAATCCTCTATGAAGACAGCGAGCTGATCGTCATCAACAAGCCGGCGGGGCTGGTCGTGCATCCCGGCGCCGGCAACTGGACCGGCACGCTGGTCAATGCGCTGATCCATCATTGCGGCGACAGTCTTTCCGGCATCGGTGGCGTGCGCCGGCCGGGCATCGTCCATCGCCTCGACAAGGAGACCAGCG
Organism: Mesorhizobium sanjuanii; assembly: GCF_002529485.1. Lineage (NCBI taxonomy): Bacteria > Pseudomonadati > Pseudomonadota > Alphaproteobacteria > Hyphomicrobiales > Phyllobacteriaceae > Mesorhizobium > Mesorhizobium sanjuanii. Next base: position 32,973 of record NZ_NWQG01000016.1, on the reverse strand, counting down.
GCGTGATGGTCGTCGCCAAGACCGACCGCGCCCACAAGGCCTTGTCGGAGGCGTTTGCCGACCACGGCCTGACAGGCGATCTCAAACGCGCCTATCTCGCGCTGGTCTGGGGCATACCGCCAAGGCCGGCGGGAACCATCGACGCGCCGCTTGGCCGCGCCGCCGACCGCGTGCGCCGCGCCGTGGTGCCTGAGGGCCGCGACGACGCCCGCCACGCTGTCACCCATTTCACGGTGGTCGAGCGCTTTGGCGAACAACAGCGCGAATTTGCCACGGCAAGCCTGGTCGAATGCCGGCTGGAGACCGGCCGCACCCACCAGATCCGCGTCCACATGGCCCATATCGGCCATCCCGTCGTCGGCGATCCCGATTACGGCCAGGCCTTCCGCACCAAGGCGAACCGGCTGCCCGAGCCGCTCAAGGCGCTGGTGAAGGCATTTTCACGACAGGCATTGCATGCCCGCCTTCTTGAATTCCGGCACCCGACCACCCATTTAACGATGAGGTTCGAGGCGCCGATGCCAAGGGACATGGAGGAACTTGTCGGCGGCTTCCGCAAGCTCTGAACCTGACATCAACAAGCCTTAAGCTAGCCATCAAGAAACCTGACTGGTCTTGTTCACTTCAGCGTGACACACTGTTTCGTGTTGAACAAATGCCTGTCTTTTCTGGTTTTGTTCCTATATATACCGGTTGTCGCGAGCGAGCCTTTTGGTGCTCGCGTCACATGCCCGCCGCGTTTCGGGGGCATCACTCCAATAGAGAGGGGGCGCTATCATGGCCCAGTCACTACCCAGTATCGTTTCCGGCGAAGGCGGCCTCAGCCGCTACCTGGAAGAAATCCGCCGCTTTCCGATGCTTCAGCCGCAGGAAGAGTACATGCTCGCCAAGCGTTATGCCGAGCATGAGGACACCACGGCCGCGCACAAGCTCGTCACCAGCCACTTGCGGCTCGTCGCCAAGATCGCCATGGGCTATCGCGGCTACGGCCTGCCGATCGGCGAGGTGATCTCGGAAGGCAATGTCGGCCTGATGCAGGCCGTCAAGAAATTCGAACCGGAGCGTGGCTTCCGCCTCGCCACCTACGCCATGTGGTGGATCAAGGCCTCGATCCAGGAATACATCCTGCGCTCGTGGAGCCTGGTCAAGATGGGCACGACCGCCAACCAGAAGCGTCTGTTCTTCAACCTGCGCAAGGTGAAGGGCAAGATCCAGGCGCTCGACGACGGCGATTTGAAGCCCGACCAGATCGCCGAGATCGCCACAAGGCTGAACGTTTCCGAAGCCGAAGTCGTATCGATGAACCGCCGCCTGTCCGGCGACGCTTCGCTCAACGCCCCGATCCGGGCGAGCGAAGGTGAATCGGGCGAATGGCAGGACTGGCTGGTCGACGACCACGAAAGCCAGGAAGAGATGCTGATCGAGCAGGACGAGCTGGAAAACCGGCGCGGCATGCTGTCCGGCGCTCTTGCCGTGCTCAACGATCGTGAGCGGCGTATCTTCGAGGCGCGCCGCCTGGCCGAGGAGCCGCTGACGCTGGAGGAACTGTCGGCCGAGTTCGACATCAGCCGCGAGCGCGTGCGCCAGATCGAGGTGCGCGCCTTCGAGAAGGTGCAGGACGCGGTCAAGGCCGCGGCCAAGCGCCAGACGCAGGCTTTGCGCACCATCGAGGCGCAGCCGGCGGCTTAAGCCGGCATCGGCAATGAAACAGAAAGGCGGCGTCAGGAAACTGGCGCCGCTTTTTTGTTATCTCAGCCCATCCAGCGGAAACTTCAGATACCGCCGGCCATTGGCTTCCGGTTCCGGCAGGCGGCCGCCGTTCATGTTGACCTGCAGCGCGTGCAGGATCAGCCGGGGCATCGGCAGTGTCTTGTCGCGCGCCTCACGCAAGGCGACGAAATCGGCTTCGGTGTGCGCGGCAACCAGGTGGATATTCCCCGCCTTCTGCTCCGCGACCGTGCTTTCCCATCGCGCCTCGCGCCCGCCGGCCCGGTAGTCATGGCCGACGAACAGGCGCGTCTCGTCCGGCAGCGCCAGGATGTCCTGGATCGAGCGCCACAGCCGCGCGGCGCTGCCGCCAGGAAAATCCGCCCTTGCCGAGCCGCTGTCCGGCATGAACAGCGTGTCGTGGACGAAGGCGGCATCGCCGATCACATAAGTGATCGAGGCCAGCGTATGGCCGGGCGAGAAGAGCACCCGGGCTGGAATGTTGCCAACCGAAAAGGTATCGCCATCGGCGAACAGCTTGTCCCATTGCGAACCGTCGGCTGGAAAATCCGGCCAGTTGTAGATCACCTTCCACAATTTCTGGACGTCGACGATCCTGTCGCCGATCGCCTTGGGCGCTCCGGTCTTTTGTCGCAGATAGTGTGCCGCCGAGAGATGGTCGGCATGCGGATGGGTATCGAGGATCCATTCGACGACCAATCGCTCATCCTTGATGAAATCGAGCAGGGTGTCGGCATTTTTCGTCGCCGTGGCGCCGGACTTTTCGTCGAAATCGAGAACCGGATCGATGATGGCGCATCGGCGCGTCGCCGTGTCGGCGACGACATACTGGATGGACCCGCTCGGCTTGTCGTAAAAGCCTGTGACCTGCAGCGTGGCCGATAACGCGTCCAATCCCGGCTCCCCTGATCTTTGCCGAGACAGGAATGATTTTCTCTGCCACGGCAAAAGAAGAGCATGGTTGCCCATGGATACGATGCCGTCAAGCATCCCATGCTCGCAGAAGCAAGAACAATGAAATTCGCAGCGGTCCTGTCGGCTCAGCCTGTAGGCTGCTTGGTCTTCCTGAGATAGGGCAGGATCGTCTCGTAAGCGCCGAAACGTTTGATGGCGTCCTCGTTCGAAACGGCGGCGGTGATGATAACATCCTCGCCCTGCTTCCAGTTCGCCGGTGTCGCCACCTGGTGCTTGGCGGTCAATTGCATGGAATCGATGGCACGCAATATTTCATCGAAGTTGCGGCCGGTCGTCATCGGATAGGTGAGGACCAGCTTGATCTTCCTGTCGGGACCGATGACGTAGACCGAACGCACCGTGGCATTGTCGGCGGGCGTGCGGCCTTCCGAGGTCTCGCCGGCACCCGCCGGCAGCATGTCGTAGAGCTTGGCGACCTTGAGGTCCTTGTCGCCGATCAGCGGATACTGCACCAAATGGCCGGTCGCCGTCTTGATGTCGCCCTGCCATTTGGCGTGGTCCGCGACCGGATCGACGGAAATGCCGATGATCTTGACGTTGCGTTTCTTGAACTCGCCTTCCAGCCCGGCCATCGTGCCGAGTTCCGTGGTGCAGACCGGTGTAAAGTTCTTCGGATGGCTGAAAAGCACCGCCCAGCCGTCGCCGATCCATTCATGGAAGCTGACCGGCCCGTGCGTGGTCTCGGCGGTGAAATCCGGTGCGATGTCGTTGATGCGAAGACTCATGGCGTTTCCCTACCCCTAAATTGCTGCCGGCCCCTCATCAAGGCGCCGCTCCACCTTTCTACCACTCTGGCGCCATCCTTCAAACGCCAGTTGCCACCGGCATTGCTGTCGGTGACGAATAATTTTCGTCTGCTTTCGGCAAATGCAGAAGGAATTCCTGCCGCGAAGTTTAAACTGCCGGGGCGATGTGCCTCCGAAGGAGACAGGCCGCTCTATTGAGAATGCCCGGGCTCAGGCCTCTTCGTCGCCAGCGTCGTCGCCAGATCCTCCATGCGCTGGGCCAGCGCGCCAAGCGCGCCGGTCAGCACGCTGTCGTTCTTGTCGGCCTTGGTCAGCGCCTCGTCGCGCGTCTTGCGCAGCGTCAGCACTTCAGTCTCCATGCCCTTGACGCGCTTTTGCAATTCGGAAAGCTCGTCCATGACCATGATGCCGGCCATTACCGTCAGCCGCTGGTCGCCGATTTCGCCGAACGAATCCTTCAGATGCGAGACGTAGCGGTCGAAGCGCTCGGCGAGATCGATCAGGTGCTCTTCCTGACCCTCGTCGCAGGCCATGCGGTATTGTTTGCCGTCTATGGAAACCGTGACTTGTGCCATTGGGCCAGCCCCTATCTGTCCAGCACGGCGCGGATGGTTTCCATGGCGGTCACCAGCCGGCGCGAGACTTCCTTGTTGGCATCCTCCAGCCGTTCGGCGCGCGCTTCGGAATTGTCGAGTTCCTGCGCCAGCCGCGAGCGGTCAGCGTTCATGCGCTGCACCTCGGCCTCGGCCTCCGAATAGTCCCGCTCGTTCTCGAGCTTGGCCGCCACGGCGTTTTCCAGCCCCTCGATGGCCTTACCCAGCCTGGCGATAACTTCCTTAAGCGTCGTTTCCCCGGTCATGGCTTTCGTCCTGCGCCCTGCCCATCACCGAATCATTCACGTTCAGAACGCGTTATGTCGGAAACATTACCCACCGTGTGAAGGTGACGTCAATAAAGCTCTCGCGACTGTCCCCCGCTAACGCTAATGTAGCGGGGTTACGGCATCACAAGACCGGCAAAAACGCACCGATTTGTTGACTCAAGGGCCGCGCCTGCTATGTGTCGCGCAGCCTTTCCAGGGCCTCTCCCAAGGCTCCAAACCCCACCCCCGGAGGAACCATGACGTCGCGTGAACAACATGACCGGATGGCCAATGCGATCCGTTTTCTTTCCATGGACGCCGTCGAGAAGGCCAACTCCGGCCACCCCGGCTTGCCCATGGGCTGCGCCGATATCGCCACGGTGCTGTTCACGCGCTTCCTGAAATATGATCCGAAGAGCCCCCATTGGCCGGACCGCGACCGTTTCATCCTGTCGGCCGGCCATGGTTCGATGCTGCTCTATTCGCTGCTTCATTTGACCGGCTACGAGGACATGACCCTCGACCAGATCAAGCACTTCCGCCAGCTCGGATCGAAGACCGCGGGCCATCCCGAATACGGCCATGCCACGGGCATCGAGACGACGACCGGGCCGCTCGGCCAGGGCCTTGCCAATTCGGTCGGCTTCGCGCTCGGCGAGCGCATCATGAACGCCGCCTTCGGCAACGACCTCGTCGACCACTACACCTATGTGCTGGCCGGCGATGGCTGCCTGATGGAAGGTGTTTCCCAGGAAGCCATCGCGCTTGCCGGGCACCTCAAGCTCAACAAGCTGATCGTCTTCTGGGACAACAACAACATCTCGATCGACGGTCCGGTCTCGCTTGCCGACAACACCGACCAGGTCGCCCGCTTCCAGGCCTCTGGCTGGAACGCCAGCCACATTGACGGCCAGGACCCCGAAGCGATCGCCTATGCGATCGAGGCTGCCCGCCACTCCGACAAGCCGACGATGATCGCCTGCAAGACGACAATCGGCTTCGGCGCGCCGACCAAGGCCGGCACCAACAAGGCGCACGGCTCGCCGCTCGGCGCCGAGGAAATCGCCGGCGCGCGGAAGTTCTTCGGCTGGGACTATCCTCCCTTCGAGATTCCAGCCGACATCCTCGATGCTTGGCGCACCGCCGGCAAGGCTGGCGCCAAGCCCCGCACCGACTGGGAAGGCCGCCTCGCCAACGCCGAGCCCAAACTGAAGGCTGAGTTCGAGCGCCGCATCGCTGGCAAGCTGCCGTCGAACTTCGACGCCGTTATCGCCGACTACAAGAAGAAGCTGTCGGCCGACAAGCCGAAGGTCGCCACCCGCAAATCGTCGGAGATGGCGCTGGAAGTCATCAACGGCGCCGTGCCTGAAACCATCGGCGGCTCGGCCGACCTGACCGGTTCCAACAACACCAAGACCAGCCAGACCAAGAACATCACCCCGGACGATTACGGCCAGCGCTACGTCCATTACGGCATCCGCGAGCATGGCATGGCCGCCGCGATCAATGGTTTGACGCTGCATGGCGGCCTCATCGCCTATGGCGGCACCTTCATGTGCTTCTCCGACTATGCCCGTCCGTCGATGCGCCTTGCCTGTCTGATGGGTATCCGCTCGATCTTCGTCATGACTCATGATTCCATCGGTCTCGGCGAGGACGGCCCGACCCACCAGCCGGTCGAGCATCTGGCGGCACTGCGCGCCATTCCGAACCACAACGTCTTCCGCCCGGCCGACGCGGTCGAGACCGCCGAGTGCTGGCAGTTGGCCCTCGAGACGGAAAAGACGCCGTCGACGCTGGCGCTGACCCGCCAGAACCTGCCGACGGTGCGCACCGAATTCTCGGCCAAGAACCTCAGCAGTCAAGGAGCCTATGAACTGGCCGCTGCCAGCGGCGAGGCGGCAGTGACGATCTTCGCCACCGGTTCGGAGGTCGAGATCGCGCTTGCCGCCCGCGAATTGCTGGAGAAGCATGGCCACCCGACCCGCGTCGTCTCGGTCCCTTGCTTCGAACTGTTCGACAGGCAGAGCGAAGCCTACCGCAGGAAGACGATCGGCGACGCGCCGGTGAAGATGGCGATCGAAGCCGGCATCCGCCAGGGCTGGGATCATCTCATCGGCATCGACGGCATCTTCATCGGCATGAGCGGCTTCGGCGCTTCGGGCTCGATCGAACAGCTCTATCCGCATTTCGGCATCACCGCCGAAGCCGCGGCCAAGGCGGCGGAGACCCGTCTGCACGGGAAGTAAGGTTGAGGAGAAGCCCACCGCTCCGCGTGCAGCGGTTTGATGGGCTGGCCCAACCTAATCGATTTAAATCCAAGCCGTGTATGGCTGGATTCTTTGCCCGTCCGCCGCTATGAAGCTGCGGACCAAATTGCCTTCCAGCTCCCAGGGAGAGAAACATGACCGTCAGAGTTGCCATCAACGGATTCGGCCGCATCGGCCGCAACATCCTGCGCGCCATCCATGAATCCGGCCGCAAGGACATCGACGTCGTCGCCGTCAACGACCTCGGCCCGGTCGAGACCAACGCGCATCTGTTGCGCTACGACAGCGTGCATGGCCGCTTTCCGCACGAAGTGACGGTCTCCGGTGACAAGATCACCGTCGGCAAGGAGACCTTCAAGGTCACCGCGATCAAGGATCCGACGCAGCTGCCGTGGAAGGAACTCGGCATTGACATCGCGCTCGAATGCACCGGCATCTTCACCGCGCGAGACAAGGCCGCCGCGCACCTGACCGCCGGCGCCAAGCGCGTCATCGTCTCGGCGCCGGCCGAAGGCGCCGACCTCACTGTCGTCTATGGCATCAACCACGACAAGCTGACCAAGGACCACATCGTCATCTCCAACGCGTCCTGCACCACCAACTGCCTGGCGCCGCTGGCAGCCGTGCTGCACGAAGCCGTCGGCATCGAAAAGGGCATGATGACGACGATCCACTCCTACACGGGCGACCAGCCGACGCTGGACACCATGCACAAGGATCTCTACCGCGCCCGCGCCGCGGCGCTGTCGCAGATCCCGACCTCGACGGGTGCGGCCAAGGCGATCGGCCTCGTGCTGCCTGACCTCAAGGGCAAGCTCGACGGCATCTCGATCCGCGTGCCGACCCCCAACGTCTCGGTCGTCGACTTCAAGTTCATCGCCAAGCGCTCGACCACCGTGCAGGAAATCAACGAGGCGGTGATCGCCGCTTCCAACGGCAAGCTGAAGGGCATCCTCGGCGTCACCCATCATCCGAACGTGTCGATCGACTTCAACCACGATCCGCGCTCCTCGGTCATGGCGCTCGACCAGACCAAGGTCATGGACGGCAACTTCGTTTCGGTGCTGTCCTGGTACGACAATGAATGGGGCTTCTCCAACCGCATGGGCGACACATCGGTCGCTTTCGGCAAGACCATCGCCTGATCGCCTCTCCTCGCGGCCTGAAACGCCCGGCTTCGTCCGGGCGTTTTTGTTGGAGCAGGACCGCTTCGCCCTTTGGCCGGCACGATTGTGTTCCGAGCGTCAAAACCTGCGAAAATCAGCGGCATAGGCCAAAAAGCCGCCCTCCCGCCTTGCACTGGTCACGTCTTCGCCTCACTCTCCCGTAATTCGAGAGGGACACGAAAGTGAGGGGCAAATTCGGATGGAGCATGCGATCTATCTCGTAACGCTGGTCGGCACCGCGCTCGTCGTTGCCGCCGCGTTTTCGAGCCTGATCGCCTTCCGCTTCGGCGCCCCTCTTCTGCTGCTCTTTTTGTGCATCGGCCTTGCCACCGGAACCGACGGCCTTGGCATCGAGTTCGACAATGCGCGGCTGGCTTATTTTGCCGGCTCACTGGCGCTAGCCGTCATCCTGTTCGATTCCGGGTTTGGCACGCCGCTCAACGCGCTGCGGCAGGCGGCGGCGCCGGCACTGTCGCTGGCAACCTTCGGCGTGTTGCTGACCACCGGCCTGTTCGGCGCCGCCGCCCACTATTTTCTCGATCTCACATGGCTGGAATCCTTCTTGCTGGGCGCCGCCGTCGCCTCGACCGACGCGGCGGCGGTCTTCTTCCTGTTGCGTGCCGGCGAGATCAACCTGCGCGAGCGTGTGCGCTCCACGCTCGAGGTGGAGTCCGGCACCAATGATCCGATCGCCATCTTCCTGACCATCACCCTGGTCGAGATCATCGCGGCTCACGCCGACCCCGAAGCCAAGATGCTGGTCACTGACCTTTTCCTCGGCTTCCTCATCAATATGGGGCTTGGCGCCGTCGTCGGCGTGCTTGGCGGCCTCGCCATCGTGCGGCTCGTCGACCGGCTCAATCTCGATCACGGCCTGCTGCCGATCTTCGTGCTGACCTTGTCGTTGATGGTGTTCGCCGCCGCTGGCGCCATTGGCGGCTCCGGCTTCCTCGCGGTCTATCTCGCCGGCCTGGTTGCCGGCAATTCCGACATCCGCGCCGTCACCATCCTCAAGCGCTTCCAGGACGGCATGTCGTGGCTGGCGCAGATCATCATGTTCCTGATCCTCGGCCTTTTCGCCACGCCCTCGCAATTTCCGGCGATCCTGGTGCCGGCGGTGCTGCTCGGCCTGTTCCTGATCTTCGTGGCGCGGCCGATCGCCGTCTGGCTCTGCCTGATCCCGTTTCGCCTGCCGCGCCCCGAGATCGCCTTCATCTCCTGGGTCGGCCTGCGCGGCGCCGTGTCGATCCTGCTCGCCATCACCCCGGTGCTCGGGGGCCTGGAGAACGGCCGCTTCATCTTCAACATCGCCTTCATCGTCGTGCTGGTGTCGCTGGTCATCCAGGGATGGACCGTCGGCCCACTGGCGCGTCGGCTGGGCCTGATCGTGCCGGCCCGCCTCGGGCCGCTGGACAAGGTCGAGCTCGAACTGCCGGGTTCCGCCCATCACGAGCTGCTCGCCTATCGCGTGGCGCATGGCAGCCCGGTGGCGCGCGGCGAGCGCATTCCGCGCTGGGCGCGACCATCGCTGGTGCTGCGCGACGGTCGCTCGATGCGCTTCCAGGACATGGGCAGGCTGACCGCCGGCGACCACGTCTATATCTTCGTGCCGGACCGCTACCCACGCTTGCTCGACAAGCTGTTCGCCAGTCGCGCGGTGGTCGATCCCGAGGATGCGGATTTCTTCGGCGCCTTCGCCGTCGATCCGGCGCGCTCGGCCGCGGAGCTGGAAGCCGCCTATTCGACCGGCCTGACCGAGGAGGAAAGCAAGCTGACCGTCGGTGCCCTGGTGACGGCGCGGCTCGGCGGCCATGCTGAATATGCCGACCGCGTGCTGCTTGGTCCGATCGAATTGATTGTCCGCGATGTCGACGACAAGGGCAGGATCACGGGCCTCGGCCTTTCCTTTGAACCGACCGCGCCCGTGGCGCGGGTGCCGGTGTTCCTCAGCGCCGGCGAGATCGCCGACCGCATCGCCGCCTTCATCCGCAACTGGCGCAAACCGCCCGAAGCGCAGGTTGGCGAGACGCCAATTGCCGAGGCACAGGCGGATGTGAAACCGACCCCGGAACCAGTCGTCGAAAAAGCAGCAACCGAAACCTGACGGCTCCGATACCAAAGGTCGGATCATATTTTCCGCTTCGCCCAGCCTAACCCTTGCATCATCGTTGGCGCGGGGTATGGTCCCCCGATTTTTCGCGAAAGGGATCAGCATGGCCGGCTTCAAGACACTGGACGACATCGGCAACATCGGCGGCAAGCGCGTGCTGGTGCGCGTCGACCTCAACGTTCCCGTCGCCGACGGCAAGGTCACCGACGCCACCCGTATCGAGCGCATCGCGCCGACCATTGCCGAGCTTTCCGGCAAGGGCGCCAAGGTTATCCTGCTTGCCCATTTCGGCCGCCCCAAGGACGGTCCGACCCCCGAATTCTCGCTGGAGCCGATCGCCCGGGCGACAGCGGAAGTGCTTGGCCGCCCTGTCCGCTTTGCGTCCGACTGCATCGGCGACACGGCCGCAAGCGCGGTCGCCGCCATGAACAAGGGCGACGTGCTGCTGCTCGAAAACACCCGTTTCTACAAGGCCGAGGAAAAGAACGACCCGGCCTTCACCGAGAAACTCGCCGCCAATGGCGACATCTTCGTCAACGACGCCTTTTCCGCCGCGCACCGCGCCCATTCGTCGACGGAGGGGCTGGCCCAGCTTCTGCCGGCCTTTGCCGGCCGCACCATGCAGGCTGAGCTCGACGCGCTGGAAAAGGGCCTCGGCAATCCTGCCCGTCCGGTTGTCGCCATCGTCGGCGGCGCCAAGGTCTCGACCAAGATCGACCTCTTGATGAATCTGGTGAAGAAGGTCGACGCGCTGGTCATCGGCGGCGGCATGGCCAACACCTTCCTTGCCGCGCGCGGCACCGATGTCGGGAAATCGCTCTGCGAGCACGACCTCGCCGGCACCGCCAAGCAGATCATGATCGAAGCGGCAGAGGCCGGCTGTGCCATCATCCTGCCGGTCGACGGCGTCGTCGCCAAGGAGTTCAAGGCGGGCGCGGCCAGCCGGACCGTCGACATATCGCAGGTGCCGGCCGACGCGATGATCCTCGATGTCGGCGAAAAGACCGTGAAGACCATTGCCGAATGGATCGACCGCGCCGCGACGCTGGTCTGGAACGGCCCCCTCGGCGCTTTCGAGATCGAGCCGTTCGACCATGCGACGGTTGCGGCGGCCAGGCACGCCGCGGCGCGCACCACGGCTGGCAAGCTGGTCTCGGTGGCTGGTGGCGGCGACACGGTGGCGGCGCTCAACCACGCCGGCGTCGCCGACGATTTCACTTATGTCTCGACCGCCGGCGGCGCCTTTCTCGAATGGATGGAAGGCAAACCCTTGCCCGGCGTCGACGCGCTGAAGCCCTGAAACGAGAAGGCTAAGAAGGGGCGCCTGCGACTTTCAATCGATTCGCGCCTGGTCCGGTGCAGCGGTTCGACTTGAACCTCCCTTGCTCCGGTGATCTGCTAGGCCCGGACCAATTCAGGGAGAACCACTATGAGTGAACGTCTCGAGGATATCGCCGCCGCGATCGTGGCCGATGGCAAGGGCTTGCTCGCCGCCGACGAAAGCTCCGGCACCATCAAGAAGCGCTTCGATGTCATCGGCGTCGAATCGACCGCCGACAGCCGCCGCGACTATCGCGAGATGATGTTCCGCGCCAAGGAGGCGATGACCAAATACATTTCCGGCGTCATCCTCTATGATGAGACCATCCGCCAGAAGGCCGCCGATGGCACGCCGCTGGTCGACATCATCAAGGCTGCGGGCGCCATTCCCGGCATCAAGGTCGACGCAGGCGCCAAGCCTCTGGCCGGCTTTCCCGGCGACACCGTCACCGAGGGCCTCGACGGCCTGCGCGAGCGCCTCGCCGAATACTACAAGATGGGTGCCCGCTTCGCCAAATGGCGCGCGGTGATCGATATCGATGTTGCCAGGGGCGTGCCTTCCGCCACCTCGATCGGCTCCAACGCCCATGCGCTGGCCCGCTATGCGGCACTTTGCCAGGAGGCTGGCATCGTGCCGATCGTCGAGCCGGAGGTACTGATGGACGGCGCCCACGACATCGCCACCTGCTACGACATCAGCAAGGCGACGCTGATAAAACTCTACACCGAACTCCATGCCGCGCGTGTCGTTCTCGAAGGCACCATCCTGAAGCCGAACATGGTGCTGGCCGGCAAGAAATCAGGCAAGGTGAGCAGTCCGGAAGAGGTCGCCGAGAAGACCATAAAACTGTTCCGCGAAACGGTGCCGGCGGCGGTGCCTGGCATCGCCTTCCTCTCCGGCGGTCAGGAGGACGAGGAAGCGACCGCCAACCTCAACACCATCAACGCCATCGGCCCGCACCCGTGGAAGCTGACCTTCTCCTATGGCCGCGCCCTGCAGGCGGCCCCTCAGAAGGCATGGAGCGGCAAGGCGGCGAATGTCGCAGCCGGCCAGGCCGCCTTCGCCCACCGCGCCCACATGAACCATCTGGCGGCCCTCGGAAAATGGCAACCGGCGCTGGAAAAGGCTGCCTGACGAAATTTTCCGCATTTGTTGAACCCGGGCCAGCGCCCGGGTTTCGTTTGGACGAAGCCACCACAATCCTGTGTGAGAAAAAAGCGCCAGCCGTGTCGGCTTGCGCCTCTGCCGAACGTCCTCTGGTAAAAGAGGAGCAGGCTCATGCCAAACAACAAGACCGTTTCACGCGAAGACTGGTTCCAGGCGCACAAGGCGCATCTGGCGCGCGAGAAGGAATTGACGCGGTTTCGCGATCGCATCGCCGCCGAACGCCGGCAATTGCCGTGGCTGAAGATCCGCAAGGACTATGTCTTCGAGACCGAACAGGGGCCGAAGAAACTGGCCGACCTGTTCGCCGGCAAGAGCCAGCTGATCGTCTATCATTTCATGTTCGGGCCGGGCGCCGATTACCGTTGCGAAGGCTGTTCCTTCCTCGCCGACCACATTGACGGCGCCAACCAGCACCTGAGGCATCACGACGTGTCGCTGGTCGTGGTGGCGCGGGCGCCCCTGGCCGAGCTGCTGCCTTACAAGCAGCGCATGGGTTGGAAGTTCGACTGGGTGTCGTCCTACGCCTCGGATTTCAACTTCGACATGCAGGTCTCCTTCACCGACAAGCAGATCGCGGCCGGCGACACCACCTACAATTTCGACCAGCGCGCGCGCAAATCGAAGGATCTTCCCGGCGCCAGCGTGTTCTATCGGGATGAGGCCGGCGACATCTTCCTGACCTTCATGACACGCGCCCGCGGCGGTGACCCACTGATCGGCGCCTACCATTATCTCGACATGACTCCGAAGGGTCGCAACGAAACCGGCCCCTATCACGGGCTGATGGACTGGGTGCGGCTGCATGACGAATATCAGGACAGACCGGAGACAGGGCATGAATGTTGCGATTGACCCGTCGTCGACCGCTGCAATTCACCTGCGGCGCCACATGCGCTAAAGGCTGGTTGTAATCCGCTCTATGGTATCGCCATGCGTCTTCCAGCCCTCCTCACCTGGCTCGCCTTTCCGGTCTATATCTGGCAGGGGCTCGGCGTGCGCCGCCGCACCACCCGCATGCTGCCGGCGCAGGGGCCGGTCATGCACGAGATAGCAGGCGGAGCGCCGGCAATCTCGCTGCTGGTGCTGGGCGATTCCTCGGCCGCTTCGGTCGGCATCGGCCATTCCGAGAACGGGCTCGCCGCGCAATTGGCCGTTCTGATCTCACAACGCACCGGTCAGGCCGTGCGCTGGCGGGCGGCCGGCTTCAATTCAGCGACATCAGGCCAGATCCGCGACCATGTGTTGCCCAACCTGTCGGCCGATCCGTGGACGCATATTGTGCTTGCCATCGGCACCAACGACACCAAGAACTTCCACTCGGTGCCGCGCTTCAAGAAGGAATTCGGCGGCCTGCTCTACGCGCTGCGCGCCAAATGGCCGGAGGCGCGCGTCGTGTGGTCGCCGGTGCTGGAATTCACCCGCGCGCCGGCAATGCCGCCGCTGCTCGGCAAGATCCTTGAAATCCGCGCTGCCGAGATGAACCGGATGGGCGAGCGCCTTTGCCTAGAGCGCGGCGCGGTGCCGGCGCCGCGCCTGCCGATCACCGACCCGGAAGCCGGCTTTGCTTCCGATGGGTTTCATGCCTCGGAAGCCGGCTACCGGGCCTGGGCCGAACATCTCGTCGGCCTGGTGCTGAACGCGTGACCGTTACAGGGCCAGGTAATTCGGCCTATGTCCAATGCCCCAGCACCGCCGTTATCGAGATCGCCGCCATGGCCAGCAGCGCCAGCTTCCAGAAATCGCTGCGCCGCTTCAGCCCCGGCCAACCGAGCGGCTTGATGAGCTGGATGACCATCATGGCAATGATGACGAGCGCGAGGAGTTTCGACATGCCGCTTTTGACTAGCGCATCGGCTCGAAAATCGAAATCGATTTTCGGAAAGCACGATGCGTAAACTCAAAGCTGTTGGAGTGTCCTTGCGCGTCCAAGGACGCGCGGCGCTCCAGCATCACGGCCAGCTGCGAAGGCCCCTCACAAGGCAAATCGCCGACACCGACACCCTCCTGACAGACTGCTGTCAGTAGGGGTGTGCGATGATGCTTCCATCGAAACAGAGGAGGCTAGTCATGAACGGTTTTACGATTTTGCGCAGCGTGCAGCATTATGTCGGCAAGATCCGGACAATGCGCAACGAGATCCGCACCCAGCGGTTCATGGACGGGTTGCCGGCGGACCTCCGCAAGGACATCGGCTGGCCTGACATGTATGCCGGCACCCGCAGGAACGACAACTGAGGTTTTTGCAAGGATTGATACCAGCGCCGCAGCTCCCGGATGTAGGTGGCAAGGCTGGTGAAGGCTCCTGACACTATGTTGTCAGGAGCGGCGTGCAATAAAGCAGCAAGTTCAGGAGAGAGACATGGCCTTCATCCCCGCGAAAGCCTCGGCCTGGTTCGAGATACCTGTCACCGACATGGCGCGCGCCCGCGCCTTCTATGCATCGGTGCTCGGGAATGAGCTAGCGCTAGAGGAAAGCGGGCCGAACCCGATCGCCATGTTCACGGCACAGGATCGGACCGCATCGGGCCACGTCTATCCCGGCAAGCCGGCGGCACCTGGAACCGGACCGACCATTCATTTGTCGGTGGCCGCGCCGATTGAGGACGCCATGGAGCGGGTGACGCAAAATGGCGGCCAGGTCGTCTCGCCGGCGATCTCCATTCCGGCCGGCACATTCGCCTATTGCCTGGATCCCGATGGCAACAGTTTCGGCCTTTTTGTTTAGGACGAGAACATTCGCGTGGTGAAGAGCTGGAACGACAGGCTGAACACACCAGGCGTCAACGGCATAAAGCCGTCCCCGCGCACGGTGGCGGACGTCGTCGAGGGCCAGCCGATGCTGGTGCCGACGGCACGTCAGGTCGATGATTTCATCCGTTCGATCCCCGAAGGCGTGGAGATGGATATCAGAGCATTGCGCACCGCGCTCGCCATCGAGCACGGTGCCGAAGTGACATGTCCGGTCACCATCGGCTATCATCTGCGCACGGTGGCCGAGGCTGCCAACGAGGATCTCGAGCGCGGCATGTTGCTGAGCGACGTAGCACCCTTCTGGCGGGTGATCGACGCCAAGACGCCGACAACGAGGAAATTGTCCTTCGGCGCGGAGTTCGTCGCCGCGCAGCGCAAGCGCGAAGGGCTGAAGCCATGATGCATGTCGCCCAAAAGTGGGAACCGGTTTTGGGGCAACGACATGCATAGAGACAACGCCGAGGGACCATACGATGCGCCGCGCCGACAGGCTCTTCCAGATTGTGCAGCATCTGCGCGGTGGCCGTCTGGTCACCGCCCAGAAGCTGGGCACGTGGCTCGAAGTTTCCGAGCGAACCATCTACCGCGACATCGCCGACCTGCAATCGACCGGGGTGCCGATCGACGGCGAGGCCGGCGTTGGCTACATGATGAGGGAGGGTTTCGACCTTCCGCCGCTGATGTTCACGCGTGACGAGATCGTCGCGCTGGTCGCTGGCGCCCGCATGGTGCGTGCCTTCGGCGGCGCAGCCATGGCGCGCGCCGCCGACGAGGCGCTGGTCAAGATCGGCGCCGTGCTGCCCGACGCAGAAAAGGACCGCATCGCCCGCACCGAGATCCACACGCCGATGTGGGTGGTGAGCGATGCAGCTAGAGAAGCAATCGACCTGATCGAGCGCGCCGTGGAAAAACGCCAGGTGCTGACCATCGACTATTCCGACGAGGCCGGCCGCGGCACAGCGCGCGACATCAGGCCGTTGGGCCTGTGGTTCTGGGGCAAGGTGTGGACACTGGTCGCCTGGTGCGAGATGCGCGACGATTTCCGCGCTTTCCGCATTGACCGCATCGCTTCGGTGGTGATTGCCGGCCGCGTCTTCAAGCCGGAGCGCGGCAAGCAGCTCGCCGATTTCTATCGCGCGGTGGAACGCAGCGAGGATTACGGCATGTCGCGCGACCGCGCCGGCCGGACCTGACACGGCGAGAGCAAAAAACTCACTTAACGCGGGATTGCGTTAAACGTCGAAGGCCCGAGACAGCGTGGGTTGCCTGACATTTCCTTCGGCGGCACAGGCGTCTAATGATGCAGGAAGAGCGGCAGCCGGGCTTCGGTCAGGACCGCTCGCGTGCATGAGCCGAATATCTCGCGAATACCGCTATGGCCGTAGGCACCCATGGCGATCATGCCGGCGCCCAACACCTTCGCCGTCCCGAGGATTGCTTCCGCCGGCGTGCCGGCCTGCATATCGCCCAGTCCCACCCCCTTTACCCGTGCGACCCCGTGCCGACGAAGTAGCGCGCATGCGCGCTCGGCCTCGGCCGCGGCTTGCCGTTCAGACCTGTTGTTCTGAGTCAGGATATGCACGTCCCGCTCCGCCGCGATGCCAAGCAGAGCCAGCATATGGAGTGTGCGGGAAGCGGCAGCGCTTCCATCGAAGGCAACCAGCAGGGGGGCAGCGTCATTCTCCGCCCGACCGCCCTTATCAGCATCCGGAACCACCACGACGGGCCTCAGCCCGCTACGGACGATGCGATCCACGCAGAGTGGAATCCTGTCAAGCTCCCCCTCAGCGTCGAAAAGGCTGTTTCGTCCCACCACCACCAGATCGTGCTCGATGGATTCGGTACCGATGCTTGAAAGCGCATCGGCATCGATCCGCTTGGTGGAAAATGTTATGCCCGCCCGCCGCGCATCGGAACCGAAGGCATGCAGCACGGCATCGATGCGTTCGTCAGCGCTATTCAGCAGCTTGAGGTCAAGTGCCCTTTTGTAGGCAAGTCCACCTATCGGGACCGGCTGCGGGCGCTGGATCCAATCGGAGTTCACAAGTCCCAGTCCTTCCACACTTGCGTGCAGACGACTGGCCAGGCGAAGCGCGAAACTGGCACCAGCGATGCTCGAGCTTGAGCCGTCCAGGGCAACGAGAACACTTTTGAGCATGTGAACACCCTTCTCGGGAACGTGGCATAGGATAGCCAAGGCAAGCGTTTTCGCCTTGACTTGCATCAAAATCGGCGAGCGCTCTCGGGCCAACGAGTTGCTCCCTTCAGCCTCGCCATGAGGGTGTCCTCCGCCAAGCCTTACCCGGGCCTTCGATCGCCGCGGCACCGGCAATGGGATGAGGAACGCGCTGGTTTTGATTCAAGACAAACAATCGAATTTGGCCGTGTGCCAAACAGGTTGCCGCGGCAGTGAAAACCGAAGGGGCACGGATCAGGCGAAGCCTGCCCATTATTTTCTGGGAACCTGTGTCAACGGAAGCATGAACGACTTGGTCCTTTCGCAGACGAACGATGCGCCAACCCCGGATGCTGTTCCCGTATCGGGGCTGACCAGTGCCGTGGCGCGCGCCAGGTTTGAACAATACGGCCCGAATGCTCTCCCCCAGCCGTACACGCCATCTCTCGCCGCCGTATTCCTGCGGCAATTCCTAAGCCCGCTGATCTACATCCTTCTCTTTGCGGCCGTGGTCTCGCTGGCGTTGGGAGACGTAAAGGACGCGCTGTTCATCGGCGCTGTCCTGATGAGCAACGGCATCATAGGAGCCGCACAGGAATTTTCGGCCGGGCGGGCGGCGGCGGCACTCCGAAATCTGGAAGAACCGCAAGCGTCGGTAGTCCGCGATGGGGCGCAACGCAGGATCGACGCACGCGAACTCGTGCCCGGCGACCTGGTCCTCCTCGAAGCCGGCGCAAGGGTTCCGGCCGATATTCAGCTCCTGCACAGCGAGGACCTTCAATGCGACGAGTCGCTGCTGACCGGCGAATCCAGGCCGGTGAAAAAGAGAGCCTCATCGCCGGGTGAAGAAACGGAACCTACCGTTTCATATGCCGGTTCCATGATCACGCGGGGACGCGGACGAGGTATCGTCGTGTCGACCGGCGGCGCGACGGAGATCGGCAAGATCGCGGAGGAGATCGGCAAGCGCTCGATATCCAAGCCACCACTCCTCATACGCCTGGAGCGCTTTTCGCGCATGATCGCGATCGCTGTCGGCCTGGCAATTCTTCTGCTGGTCGCGGTCGGGCTTCTGCGCGACATTCCTTATCGCGACCTGTTCATGCTTGCGGTCGGTCTTGCGGTCAGCGCAATTCCCGAAGGGCTGCCCGTCGCGATCTCCGTCGCTTTGGCCATCGGCATGCGGCGGATGGCCCGGGTAAATGTCATCGTACGCAAGATGCCGGCAATGGAATCGCTTGGCTCCTGCACCATGATCGCGACGGACAAGACCGGCACGCTGACGATGAACGAACTCACCGTCACGGATATCCTGCTGCCGGACGGTACGTGGCTGAAATGCGAGGCGGGCCAGGATCTCGACGCGTGTTCAATCGTGTCGCCGCCCGGCGACGACGCGCAGGCCTCGTTGCGGGCATCCGCCCTTCTGAAAGCGGCTTCATTGCCTAATGAGGGGCGCCTGTTCAAGGAGCGGGGAAGCTGGAGCCGGCACGGCGACCCCGTCGATGTCGCCCTGCTGACGGCAGCCCGCAAGGGTGGGATCGCGCAGGAGGAAATCGCCGCGCACTATCCACTCATCACGCGCATCCCCTACGAGCCGGACCTCAAATACGCCGCCTCCTTTCACCGCCGCAAGGGCCGTGTCCGTATCTTCGTCAAGGGCGCGCCCGAAACGCTGATAGCGATGGCCAGTCAGATGGATGCTGGCGACCGACCATTGCCGATCGATGGCGCGTCTCTGCTACGCCAGAAGGAGGATCTCGCCGGAATGGGCCTGCGCGTCCTGGCATTCGCCCAGGCGGAGATCGACACGACGCCGGATGACGGGTACGCCCATCACCATCTGGGGGATCTCACGTTTCTCGGCATGGCGGGAATGCAGGACCCGGTGCGCCCCGAAGTGCCGAACGCCATCCGCGACTGCTATCGTGCCGGCATCGAAGTAGCGATGGTGACGGGCGATGATCCGCGAACGGCAAGCGTGATCGCCGAGCAGGCCGGCTTCGTATTCAAACCGGACCAGGTGGTGACGGGTGAAACAGTGCGCCGCGCCGAACAGAATGGGGAAGCGGCACTCGACAAGTTGACGCGCCATGCCCGTGTTTTCGCCCGCGTCGATCCGGCACAGAAGCTCTCGATCGTCATGTCTCTCTCACGCAACGGACATTTTGTCGCCGTCACTGGCGACGGCGTGAATGACGCCCCAGCCCTGAAGCATGCCCATGTCGGCGTGGCGATGGGCCGGGCCGGCACGGATGTGGCCAAGGAAAGCGCCGATATCGTCGTCACCGACGACAATTTTGCCTCGATTGTCAACGGCATCCTGGAGGGGCGCGTCGCCTACGCCAACATCCGTAAGGTGGTTTTCATGCTGGTATCGACCGGCGCGGCGGAAGTGGTGCTGTTCCTGCTGGCAATACCCCTGGGATTGCCCATGCCTTTGCTGGCCGTCCAGTTGCTGTGGCTCAACCTGGTCACCAATGGCATACAGGACGTGGCACTCGCCGCCGAGGCGGCGGAAGGCGACGAACTTCGCTATCCGCCCCGCCGTCCGAACGAGCCGATCCTGGATCGCGTGATGATCCGCCGCATCTGGCATTCCGTGCTGGTCATGGGCGTGGGAGGCTTCGCCGTGTTCTACTGGTTGCTCCAGCAGGGTTATCCCGTGGAGCAGGCGCGTAACCTTCTGCTCCTTCTCTTCGTCCTTTTCGAGAATTTCCAGACCTTGAACAGCCGTTCTGAACACCTCTCGGTCTTCCGTCAAAGACTGTTCGCCAATCCCCTCCTCGTTTTCGGCGTTCTCGGCGCGCAGGCCTTGCACATCGGCGCTATGTACATTCCAGGACTGAGCGACACGCTGCAGATCACGCCGGTTTCGCTACGCGAATGGGGAATGTTGCTTATCCTCGCCGCAACCTTGCTGGTGGGCATGGAGTTCGAAAAATGGCGGGAACGGCGCAGGGGGCCAGTCAGTCGACGTCAGGACGCACAGCGCCTCGATGAATGAGGCAATCATCACCGGAGACGTGGGTGCCTTGACAGGCGGATAGTGGGCCATCTTGCGCGCCTGCGACAAAGCCGGCGCGACGGAGCCCGGCTGTGGCGCCAGGCCACTGCATTCCGCACCAAGTGGCTACGGAACCGCCGCGCCAAGCTGAATGAGATGGCCGCCCGGCTTGATTGCCTCGCCGGCCACCCTACTCCTCGTCGTCCGCTTCCTTGTCCTTCGACTTCAGCGCCGAAAGCTTGGCGAAGACAGCGCTGGCGTCGAGTTCGGCATCCTCGTCCTTCGGCTTCTCCGGGGCCGGCACCAGCCGCTCGGTCAATGCCGCCGGCAGCAGCGTATCGCCGGCCGGCTGCGCCTGTTCGCGGCCGCGCGAGGCGCGGTTGACTTCCATGTCGAGATCGATCTGCGTGGCCAGGCCCAGCGTCACCGGGTCCATCGGCTGCAGATTGGCCGAGTTCCAGTGCTTCCTGTCGCGGATCTGGTCGATGGTCGACTTGGTGGTGCCGACGAGGCGCGCGATCTGCGCGTCCTTCAGTTCGGGATGGTTGCGCACCAGCCAGAGGATGGCATTGGGCCGGTCCTGGCGCTTCGACAGCGGCGTGTAGCGCGGGCCCTTGCGCTTGGATTCCGGCACCCGCACCTTGGGGTCCGACAGCTTCAGCCGATGGTTCGCATCCTTCTCGGCGCGCGCGATCTCGTCGCGGGTCAACTGGCCGGTCATGATCGGGTCCATGCCCTTGATGCCCTGCGCCGATTCACCGTCGGCGATCGCCTTGACCTCGAGCGGATGCAGCCCACAGAACTGCGCGATCTGTTCGAAGGACAGCGCGGTGTTGTCGACCAGCCAGACGGCGGTCGCCTTGGGCATCAGCAGCGTATTGGCCATTATGAAAAATCCTTCTCGTTCGCCCGCGTTCCCGCGCGGGCGGTGGTTTTAGAGCCACCAAAAATGGGAAATTCGCGGCCTGTATAACCGCTCTCTTGCTATTTCGCAACGTTTTTGGGAAGAGGCGGGGGTGGTGATGTCAGAAGACCATGCGAGGACTGCAAAAGAGCCTTAGCGGGTCGACGAACTGATGCGACCTACCCGCTACTCATCTTGCCCTTGTCGATACGCTCCAGAATTGCACGCGCAGCTTCGGCTCGATCCTTTGGCCGGCCAGTCAGGTGGCGGCCTCCCAGCGAGGCCGGCATCTCCATCTCGCAATCCCAGACCGTCCACGCGTTTGTCGGGTCGAGTATGCAAATATACCTCTGATGCGTTTTTTCGTTGGCCAATTTGATACAACTCTCAACATTGGGGCCGAGCAAAAGGACGTGGCTGCACGACTGCACCGACGCTCCACCGTCTACGGCTTGACCGGTTTGGGTTTCTTCTTCGGCTGGACGGCAATCGAAGGCGCATCTGGCGGCGGAGTGGCATCTGCGGGTTTCGGCTGATCGCCTGTAGGCGTCTCCGGCGCCTGCGGACCGCCCGGCGTGAGGTTGACCGAGACCCCGAAGATTTTCCATTGCCGGCTCACGGGCTCGAACAGAAGCTCGAAATTGACCTGCAGCGGAACGGAGGGAAAAAATCCGGCCATGTGCAGCATGCCGTTGGGTTCAATCTGCGGCAGCAGCGTCAATTGGGGCTCCAGCACCGCAACCGCGCTGAAGTCGACTCCTTGCTTGCGCTGGTTGGCAAAGATGTCGCCGAGCTGGGCTGCGCTGTTGGTCTGGAAATGCGGCGAGCCAAGATCACGCAGAACAGTATAGTTGCCGGTCTTGTTGGCCTGGTCGAGCGCCAGCAGTGCGCTTCTTGTCAGGATCAACACGCCATTGCGGTCGATGCTGGCGGGATGCGCGACAGCCGCCTTTTGCCCTACCCGCTTTTCCTTGGCCTGCGCATGGGCAGCGGGCAGCGGCCCAGCGATCGTTGCCAGCGCCAGCATGGCACTGGCAACGATCGCCCCCCGCCGAATACAGCTTGCCCGCATGCCTGTGCGCCGCATGCTTGCGGTCGGCACCGTCCTTGCCAAAATCAGTTGAGTGTCCATGATGCGCCGAGGCTAACGCCGACATCGCCACGGTTGGTCGTCGCTGAGATGGCGCCGTTCAGGCGGAAATCCTGGCTTGGGTTATAGCCCAGGCCAAGCGCCAGACCCGACTGCCCCTTGAAATTGCCGAACCCACCGGCGAGCGACAGATCGCCGGGACGGTCGTCGTAGCGCAATCCCGCCGTGGCCAGCGCCAGCGCGGTGCCGGCACGCGCTTCCGTGCGATTCTCGCTGACCTGGTCACCGAGATCCTGAAAGCCGGATTCCAGCGCACCGACGCGGCCGTCGAGCTGCGTGATGTTGTTCGTGTTGGTGGTCACCCGTGAGTCCAGACCGGCGATCTGCGTTGTGTGCACTGCGATCGCGCTGGTGTTGTTGGTTATGCGCGTTTCGTGATCGGCAAGCTCGGTTGTGTGACTGCCCACGGTGGTGTTCAGATTGCCGATGGCGCTGGTATTCTGCGTGACCTGCGCGGGCAGGCCCTCCAGTGTCGCGACATCAAAAGTGGAGGCGGGCAGATTGCCGTTGCCGTCGGTTGTCATCAGATAGGTCGTGCCCCCTGCGCGTCCTTGCTCGCCTGCGAGTTGATGCCGGCCAACGTGTAGGTGTTTGAGCCGTTGCCAATTGCTACCTGATTGTCGCGCGTCGTCGCGACACCGGAGCCGAAGGCCATCGATCCGGTGAAGTTAGCTGTCGCGTTGGAGCCCAGAGCAGTCGCGTAGGATGCGTTGGCTTTGGCCAGGTAACCAACCGCGGTTGAAAGGATCAGGCCATTCGCACCTTGCCCGGCTTCTGCCCCGGAGCCGATGGCCGTGTGGTACAGGTTCGGGTCGATCTGATTATCGAAACCCGCCTTTGCGCCCGCGCCAATCGCAGCGCTTTCCCCGAACGCATCGGCACTGTATCCAACGGCTGTGTTATATTGGGATGGCGTATTCTCGCTTCCGGCCGTGGCGAATACCCCGATTGCAACCGACCGATCGCCGTAGACGACCGTGCCGTCACCGCAGGCAAGGCTAGCGTCCCCGTCGGCGGTTTCGTTCCCTGCCCCACATGTGACTGCGAACGCTCTCTCGGAAGCAAATGCCGAGATGGCCAATCCCATTGAGCCGGCCAGAATAGAGGTCCGGATCGAGACGCCGCCTAACTTGTAGACCCCTGTGGGCCTGGCGCTCAACGTCCCGTCTGCCCGTCTGACCATTCTTGCCACCACGTGCAATACCCCCGTCGAATTTCCAGATCCAGCAGAGAGTGCAGACAAGGCGATGACCCGAACAGTCGTCAATTGACGACTGTTCGTCGATTTGTGAGCCCGTTACCAACTTGCCGGGCAAGGCTGTTACCTCAGGGACACATATTTATTATTGCTAATTTTTTGTGTCGTTGGATTTGGCGGCGCTATACTTGCTGGGCGCCGATGCGACTTGCACAAGAGCTTCGCCGTGCTAGGCTTCCTCTCGAAACCTGATCATCCCAAAGGATCGCACCCCATGGCTGACGTCACCATCGAAGCGGTCTCCGCCGTTGTCGGCCAGATTTACGAGGCCGCCTACGATCAGGAACGCTGGCTTGATGTGGTCACAGGGCTGAGCGATCTTTTCAATGCATCTCGAAGCTGTATCGTGAGGCTCGATCAACAGGCGTGCAGCGCCGTGGGGACTGTCCATGACCCGAAGCTATGTTCTCCCGAGGCGACAGCTGCACACATGCGTGATCCCATCAGCACAGTCGCGGCAGCGCTGCCGGTGGGCAAAATCTATGATCGCACCCGAATAGCGAACGACGGAGCCGGATTTCGCCATCGTGAGCTTTGGCAGGACTGGATGAGGCCGCGCGATATGTATCACGGACTCGCCTCCAATCTTCTGGCTTTCAACAGCTCCTACTGGTTTTTCGACCTTCATCGCGGCTCGAAGCAGGAGGCGTTCGGCGCCGACGACATCGACCTGTTGCAGAAGATCGTGCCGCATGTGCTGCGCGCCGGGCAGATCGGCCGGCGGCTGGAGAACACGTCGGCGCTGGCATCGGCCTTCTCGCACCTGCCCTTCGGTGTGTTTCTGGTGAACGGTCATCAGCACATCGCACAGATGAACGAGGCCGCCGAGGCAATGCTGGCGCGGCCCGACAGCCCATTGACGCTGAATGGCGGCACGATCGGTGCCTCCAATCCCAGGGATGCGCAGGAGCTTCAGCGGCTGGTCGCGGACGCCTGCTCGTTGCGGGACGGCGCCATGCCCGGAACGGGAGGAACGCTGATCCTGCCATCGGATCACAAGCGATCCGACCTGACGCGGCTGGTGCTGGCGATTGCGCCATTCGTCGATGCCCGCGCCTACGGCCTGGCCTCGGAACGGTGCGCAATGATCATGGTGACGGAGGTCGCCCGCCGCACTCCAGATGGCTTCGAGACGCATGTCCGCAGCCTCTTCGATCTGACGTCAGCCGAAGCCCGGCTTGCCGCCGCATTGGCGTCCGGGCGGACGCTGAAGGAAGCCGCGGCCAGTTCGAACATCACGGTGAAGACCTGCCGCACCTACCTCGAACGGATTTTCTCCAAGACACGTACCCGTCAGCAGAGTGAGCTGGTCGCATTGCTCAAGAGCACGGAACCGCTCAGTGGGCGCGGCCGGTAGCACCCCGCCTTTCAAAAAAGAGTCTCCAACAGTCGGCATTTGCCGATTGTCGGGAACCGCACCTTTCGTTCAGATTTCGGCTTCGATTGCGGTGGCCTGTCCTGCGGGTCATCGATGGTGCGGGGCCAATCGATGTTGGAAAATGGGCATGCGGTCGCGGCGGGGTTGTTTCCGTTCGCCATTTCCTACGCGCTTGTGGCAATGCTGCCGGGCGCCAATTTTGCCGTCGTCGCGCAGGCCGGGCTAACCGCGTCTCGCCCCACGGCGCTTTCGGCTGCCGCCGGTGTTGCCTTGGGCGCGAGTTCGCTGGCTGCCGTCGTCGCGACGGGAGCCGGCGTATTGCCGCCAGGCGGCATTGCGCATCAGTTGGCTGCCAGCCTCTACGGCGCAATGCTGGTCTTCATCGGATGGAATTCGATGCGGCGGGCGCTGTCGATCAGGGCCGGCGCCATCGAGCCGAAGCCGGCGCCAATCGTCCGGCACTTCCGGCTAGGCTTCGTCACGGCAGTGGCAAATCCCGCCACCGCGCTGTTTTTCGCCTCTTCGACGCTGACCTTAAATAGTCGCGTAACGACTCTGCTGTCGGTGGTCGCATTGGTTTTTGCCATTGCGATCGCGTGGTTTGGACTCCTCGGACTCTGCATTTCCCAACCGGCCATGCGTCGATTTTACAATCGCTTCAGCAAGCATGCCGACATCGCGCTGGGAGGAGCCTTGGTGGCGCTTGGCTTTGCCGCGCTTGGCCACTGAGCGGTTGGCCACCAATGGACCGGCGGATGCTGCCAGTATCATCCGCGGTTGAGCGGTTCCGTGCTCTTGAGCAGGGCGACGAGCTGGCTTTGCTGGCGCGTTCCGGTCTTGGCGAATATCCGTTCCAGATAGGTTCGGCTGGTCTTCACGGTGATATTCAGGTCGGACGCGGCATCCTTCAAGGGTCGCCCTTGCGAAAGCGTGGCGGCCAGACGGGCCTCGGCGGGCGTCAGGTCGAACAGGCCGGCGAGGATGGTGGGCGAAGGTACCACCGAACTGGCGCTGACCGCCGTCGCCGCAACCAGAATGTCGGCGCCGGAAAAGATATCATGTGCGGCGCGGCGCAGCGGCAAGAGGTGGATGACCAGGGCCGGCCGGCTTTCGTTCGCCGCTACAGGAATGGAGCGCACTGCGGAATTGTGCCGGTTCTCGACGATGGCCTGCTGGAAGAGCGCATTGGCGGAGGCACTGGCGATCGCCATGCCGCCATGGGCGGTCGGCAGAAAAATTTCCGGCATGTCTTCCAGGAGGCTGTTGGCAGTCAGCACGCGCCCCGACGCGGTCATCACCGCGGCCGGCAGCCCGATGGCCTCAAGCGCTGAGACGGTCGCCCTGGCCTGCTCCATTCCCAATCGCGCCGAGACCATTCCGGCCCGCGCGAAATGCGGGCGAAGCTGATCGAGCCTGTCGACCGACGACCGGTCGTAGCGGCCATCCTTCGTCCACCGTTGAAAGACGAATGTGACGAGTTCGCCGCTCGGCATGGCAACCGCCGAACAGAGATGCGCGCCGATGCCTGCCGCTCGCAGATGTATCCGCACCTGGTCGCGTTCGATCTCTTCGGCTGTCAGGAAATCTTCGACCTGCACGAAGCTCGCGGGCTGCAAGCTGCACATGCGCTGTACCACATCAGAGAATTTCCAGGCGTCGCCGGCGACAAATTCATCAAACAAGGAGCGGAGGTCTTCGACGGAATTGCCGTCCACCGGAGAAACGTCGCTTAGTCTGCCGCGAACCGGAGAATCGTCACTGAACAGAAAGATGGCGCCGTTGGCCGAGCCGGAAAGATTACCGGCGACTTCGAGCGTATCTGCCCAAAGATCTGGCACGAAGGCGGCCTCGTAGATCTTGTCGGTAAGATCATCAAACATGGGGCGCGCGGCCTTTTCGGAGCGTGGAGCTAGCCGGATCGCCCGCGCTCCCACGCCAACCGATTCCCGCGCGCCCAAAATGCCATGTTGGAACCCAAGGTCAACCATAGATTGCCGTTGAGCCTGATTGGTTGTTGCAGCCCAAAACAAAACCCGCCGGACTTGCGTCCAGCGGGCTCGGAACCGGCGACGAAAAACTGTCAGCGGCGGCTCTGGCTTTTTTTCGGCGGATCGGCCTTTCGGACCGAACCTGCTCGAAATCAACGCGCCTGGCGGGCGATTCTCTCGATATCGCCGCGATTGATGCCGAGATCGTTGAGCTGACGGGCGTTGAGCTTGTTCAGCTCGCGGACGGTCTCATTGTACATGCGCCAGTTACGGAAAGCGCGGATCGGGTTCATGGTGGTCCTCCATCTGTTGGATAATTCGTTTCGATGACGCGTAAATAGGCATCGCTGCCCAGGAATTGAACAGACGCTTTTGCATGGCCGCAATGCAATTGTGCATTGCAGCATTAAGCTTTTGTTCAGCTTGTTGGAGCGCTCTGCCTTGTTCCGGGTTCGTCAGCCGACGTCGAGCACGATCTTGCCGATATGCTCGCCGTCCTCCATCCGCTCATGCGCCCGCCAGGCCTCCTTGAGCGGGAAGATCATGTCCATGACAGGCGCCACCTTGCGCGTGCCGAGCAACGGCCACACCTGCGCCTCGAGTGCCGCGGCGATCGCCGCCTTGAATTCGACAGTGCGCGGCCTGAGCGTCGAGCCGGTGTGGACGAGCCGCTTGACCATGATCTTCGAGAAATCAGCGCTGGCGACCGCCCCGCCCTGCGTGGCGATCTGGACGATGCGGCCTTCCATCGCCGCAGCCTCGTAGTTTCGCGCCACATAGTCGCCGCCGACCATGTCGAGGATGACATTGGCGCCCTTGCCTCCGGTCGCCTCCTTGACCGCCGCGACGAAATCCTCCTCGCGGTAATTGATCGCCCGGTCGGCGCCAAGCTTCAGGCAGGCGTCGCATTTCTCCTTGCTGCCGGCGGTGGTGACGACATAGGCGCCGAAGGCCGCCGCAAGCTGGATCGCCGTGGTGCCGATGCCGGACGAGCCGCCATGGACGAGCAGCGTCTCGCCGCTCTTCAGGCCGCCGCGCTCGAACACATTATGCCAGACGGTGAAGTAGTTTTCAGGCACCGCCGCCGCCTCGGTGTGGGTGAAGCCGGCCGGCAGCGGCAGCACGCTGCCGGCGTGGACCTTGACATATTCAGCGTAGCCGCCGCCCGGCGTCAGCGCGCAAACCCGGTCGCCGACGCGCCAGCGCGATATCTCGTCGCCAAGGGCCGCCACTTCGCCTGACGCCTCCAGACCGGGCAGGTCGGACGCGCCGGGTGGTGGCGGATAGGCGCCCTTGCGCTGCTGTACGTCCGGCCGGTTGACGCCGGCGGCGCGCACCCGGATCAGGATTTCACCAGGGCCGGGCAATGGCACGTCGCGTGTTTCCGGCTTCAGTACCCGCGGCCCGCCGGGTTCGGAGATTGCAACGGCCGTCATCTTCGCCGGAATTTTCTGTGCGCTCGCCATGAACTGTCCTGGGCCGGTCTGATTGCCGGCTGTTTGCATCAGCACCCCTGCCCTATGTATGCTGATTGCCAAATCAGGCAAATGGCCAAACTGATGTAGCGAACCCGCAATTCGCCTCGCCAGGCCAATCTCATCAGGGAGGAGCGACGATGGCGATCTTCGACGACGAACCCAAGAAGAAAGCGCGCCCGCACGAGATCGGCCAGGACCTGGCGCTGCTCTCGGTCGATGAACTGTCCGAGCGGATCGGCATCCTGCGCGACGAGATCGCGCGGCTGGAGGCTGAACTCAAGGCCAAGAGCACCACCAAGTCGGCGGCCGAGGCGCTGTTTCGCCGCGGATAGTTTGCGCGCATCGTTTCCGGTGTTGAAGCGCCGCCGCCGAAAAGCCTGAAAGCAATCGTCTTCCGACCCCGCACCCCAAGCTCCAGCCCGGATCAGCCAATGTTCGCAACGTACCGACCAATCCTCTCGCTGCTTCGCGGCACTGCTTTCCTGCTGGCGGCGTCCGGCTTGCATGGGCTGCTGCTGCCGTTGCGCGGCCAGTTGGAGGGGTTTTCGACCGCGTCGCTCGGCCTGATGGGGACGGCCTGGGCCGGCGGCTTCGTCACCGGCTGCTTCTTTGCCCCACGCATCGTGCGCCGCGCCGGCCATGTCAGGGCCTTCGGCGCCTTTGCCGCGTCGGGAGCGATCGTGGCGCTGCTGACTGGCCTGATCATCGACGAATACACCTGGATCCTGCTGCGCGCCTTCACCGGCTTCACCATGGCCGGCGCCTTCATGGTCATCGAAAGCTGGCTGAACGAGAAGGCCACCAACGAGAACCGCGGCACCGTCTTCGGCCTCTATATGATGGTCACTTATGCCTCGATCATGGGCGGCCAGATGATCGTTGCCGGCGGCGACGTGAAATCGGCCTCGCTGTTCATGATTACCGGCATCCTGTTCTGCCTGTCGCTGATCCCGACCGCCGTTTCGACACAGTCGCACCCCAAGCCGCTGCAGGACGTCAAGCTCGACGTCAAGGGCCTCTATGCCAATTCGCCGGTGTCGGCGATCGCCTGCCTTCTGATTGGTATCGCCAATGGCGCCTGGGGCACGCTTGGAGCCGTCTATGGCGCCCGCATCGGCATTTCCACGGCCGAAATCGCGCTGATGATGAGCCTGGTGGTCGTTGCCGGCGCTGCCATGCAGCTTCCGGCCGGGCGCCTCTCCGACAGGACGGACCGCCGCTTCGTGCTTGCGGGTGCAGCTTTCGGCGCGGCGCTGTTCGCCATCGCCATCTTCCTGTTCGAACCTCGCGCCGGCGTCTTCGTCCTTGTCTGCACCGCCGCCTATGGCGCCTTCGCCTACACGCTCTATTCGATCGCCGTGGCGCATGCCAACGACCATGCCCGCTCGGAGGATTTCGTCAAAGTGTCCGGCGGCCTGCTGCTGCTCTATGGCTTCGGCACGATGATCGGGCCGTTGCTGGCCGCCGGCCTGATGGGCTGGATGCGTCCCGAGGGCCTGTTCCTGGCGACAGCGCTCGCGCATCTTTGCCTGGCTGGTTACACGCTGCTGCGCATCAGTCGCCGCGCGCCGGTACCGATCGAAAATCGCGACGCCTTCACGACGCAGCCGGCCGAGCGTTCGCTGACGCCGGAGGCGCTGCGGCTCGACCCGCGCAGAAAAGATGTAACCGACGGTTGAGATTCGAAAGGCTTTGCCTCACAAATAAGGCATGAACTTTTCTGACGCCTTCATGGCGATTGCCGATCCCAACCGGCGCTATCTCTTGGAAGAGCTCCGGCGCGGCCCGAAGACCGTCAACGAACTGGCCGCCGGCTTGCCGGTTTCGCGCCCGGCCGTTTCGCAGCATCTGAAGGTGCTGCTCGAGGCCGGATTGGTCAACGCCAAGGCCGAAGGCACCAGGCGCATCTATACCGTCAGCAATGCCGGCTTCCTCCGGCTCAACCTGTGGCTCGACCAGTTCTGGGATGCGGGAGAGCTTGGCTCGCCTGGGAGTTGATGCTGTCGGCCTGACTGACATCCGGGTCGGCTGCCGCCCGCAAAGCCAGATCGAACTGCCGCTTCAACCGTTGTTGTAGGGAAAGAACTTGAAATAGGGCTGCGCTTCCTCGATCACGCGGGCCACCGACCGGCGCTCAAGCAGCCGGTCGTGATAACGTCTCACCGCGGGATATTTGTCACCGAGCGGCTCGACCTTGTTGGCGTAGAACAGGGCTGGCGCCGCAGAGCAATCGGCCATGGTGAAGGCCTCGCCCGTCGCCCATGTCCGAGACGACATGTCTTGCTCGATGATGGCGTACGAGCCGCGCAGTTGAGCACGGGCCTGCTCGACGCCAAACGGATCGGTCCTGCCTTCCGGCCGCAGCCGGTCGCCGACGATCTTCTGCATCGGTTCCTGGACGTGGAAATCATAGAACCGGTCGGCCAGCCGAACCTGGCGGGCGAGATCGACATCGGCGGGGATCATCTCGACCGGTCCAGGATAGTGCGCGTTGAGGTATTCGATGATGATCGTCGATTCCGGCACCGTCTGGTCCAGCGCCTCGTCGCGCAGCACCGGCATCTTGCCGGCCGGCCACAGTTTCAGGAACGCCGCGCGCGACTGTTCGTTGCCGAGATCGACGACGACCGACGCGAACGGCGTGCCATTCTCGTAAAGCGCAATCAGCGGCTTCCAGCAGAATGAGGCCAGCGGGTGAAGATGCATCGTCAGGGACATTGCTTTGCTTTCCGTGGTTCGCGCGGTTTGGCCTTGCTCAGATGGCCGGGGGTCAAACAGATGCGGCTGCACTACTATTGCGGCCAGGATGGTGCGCCTCAAGACCCGCCCTGCTCTATCTGGCCCGGCAATGCGCCGCGATGGCGGCGACAATCGCCGCCCAGTCGTCGGGATGCAGTTCATGGCCACCGCCTTCGATGCGGACAAGCGTCGCGCCGGCAACGGCTTCGGCGAGAGCGGCGCCATGCTCGACGGGAAAGATCGGGTCCGCCGTGCCGTGGATGACGAGGAGTGGAACCTTCAATTCGTGCAGGTCGCTTTTCCGATCATCGGCATCCCCGCCTTCCGCGCCCTCGCCGTCCGCTCCCTTGAGCAGGAAATGATTGGTTGCGCTCAACAGGCCACCGGACCGGTCGTAATCCTGTTCGACGAAACGCCTCGTCCGCTCCTCGTCGAATGGATGCGCGGTGCTGGCGATGGCCTGTGCGTCCTTGACGATGAAGTCGACCACCTGGTCGCGGTCCGACCAGTCGACGTCAGCCCCTTTGGCCGAATGCTTCTTATAGGCCTCGCTCGTCCCGGGCAGATGCGACGTATCAATCCCGGCCGGCGACGTGCTGATGGCGGTGAGCGAGAGGACGCGCGGCGGATATTTCAGCGCCACAAGCTGTGCGATCATGCCACCCATCGACATCCCGGCCACATGCGCTTTGCTTATGCCATGGTGGTCGAGCACGCGAATTGCATCGTCCACCATGTCGTCGAACGTGTAAGGCGGCTCGCCTGGCACATATTTGGTCGAGCGGCCGGTGTCGCGATTGTCATAGCGGGTCACGAACAGACCCTCACCGGCCAGTTGCCGGCAAAACGCCTCCGGCCACCAGAGCATCGACGCCATGGCGCCCATAATCAGCAGCAGCGGCGGATGCGCCGGATCGCCAAATGTCTGGGATGCGATGTCGGGTTCCAAGGTGCTCGTCATGATCGCTATCTCCTCCGTGCAACTGATTGTGTTTTGCAATCAGTTGAACCATAATAAAACTGATACGATAGTGCAACCAGTTTTCTCCTGGAGAATCGCATGAGCACCGATCACCGGTCCGGATGCCCGATCAACCTGTCGCTCGAAGTGTTTGGCGACCGGTGGAGTCTGATCATCCTTCGTGACATGATTTTCGGCGGCAAACGCCATTTTCGCGAACTGCTCAATGGTTCGATTGAAGGCATCGCCTCCAACATCCTCGCCGACCGGCTGAAGCGGCTGATGCAACTGGGCATGCTGACCAAGGCCGACGATCCCTCCCACAAGCAGAAGGCGATCTACAGCCTGACCGAAATGGCAATCACCCTGGTGCCGATCCTGGCCCATCTCGGCGCCTGGGGCCGCGTCTGGCTGCCGGTCAGCGAGGAGCTCTCGATCCGCGCCGAACTGCTGGAAAAGGGTGGCCCGCCAATGTGGGACAAGTTCATGGACGAGTTGCGCCACGAGCATCTGGGCACGCCTTCCCCCGCGTCAGGCCCCACGGTCCGCGCGACCTTGCAGGCCGGATATGAAGCGGTTATCGCCCGCAAGGCGCCAGAAGCGGGTCGCGAGCCGGCTACCTGACCAACTTATTTTGCCATTTGCAGGCTGGCTCTGCTATCAAGGCACAGAAAATCATAACGGGATTGGAAAAGCCCTTGGTTGAGAATTCTAAGGATACGGCCCGCGCGCGGGCCGATTTGCGTTTCAAGAAGCAGGAAGAGGCCGCCACCGTTCGTCAGAAAGCGATGGCGGAATATGTCGCGGAGAGCGACGCCCGCCAGGCCAAGACCAACAA
>NZ_NWQG01000015.1:0-43128 GCF_002529485.1 Mesorhizobium sanjuanii | reverse complement strand
GCCAATGCGCCGGCTGCGCCGGCAAAGAAACCGGCGCGCGCCAAGAAGAAATAGCCTCACTCGTCTGAACTCCGGCGCAAGTCTGGAAGCGGTGGAAGGCTGCGCCTATTCGGCTTGCGCGAGCCATCGACCCGCTCCAGAATACCACTGCCTTCCATTTCGCTTTCTCACGCAAAGCAATTTCAACCGGAACCGGGATTTTGCATCTCCTGCTCCCGGTCAATGATTGAGGCGTTTCAACAGGAGAATGCCATGACCGCGCTGACGCTCGACACCGCCATCAAGATCATCGAGGCCGCCTTTGCCAAAGGCGCCGAACTCAAGCTCAAGCCGCTCGGCGTTTCCGTCCTTGATGCCGGCGCCCATCTGGTCGCCTTCCAGCGCCAGGATGGCGCCTCGTTCCTGCGTCCGCAAATGTCGGCCGGCAAGGCCTATGGCGCGCTTGCCATCGGCATGGGCTCACGCCGCGCGGAAGCCTTCGCCAAGGAACGCCCGCATCTGATGGCCGGCGTCTCCGACGTGTCGGGCGGGCGCATCCTGCCCGTCGTCGGCGGGGTGCTGATCCGTGACAAATCAGGCGCCATCGTCGGCGCGGTCGGCATTTCCGGCGATACGTCGGACAATGACGAGGCAGCCGCAATCGCCGGCATCGAGGCCGCCGGCTTCACCGCCGACCCGGGCTGAACTCAATTCATGTTGATGTCGCGGCTCGCCGACCGCATCGACACTGAGAAGCCGGCCAGCACATCGATCAGCGCGATGATCGTCAGCGTGAAGAAGACGGAATGCGCCGCGCCCTTCACCAGCAGGAACTCGACCAGAAACGCCACGAAGACGAAGGTCGACAACAGATGGTCCATGATCGAGGCGTTCGTCGTGCGTGTCGCCTTCACCATCTCGACGAAGAAGAAGATCAGCCCGATCAGCACCATCAGGTCGCCAAGGGTCATCGAGAAGACACCGCCCGACATCATGCGGACCGAGAACATCTCTGTCGCCCACGGATCGTCGCCGCCGCCGAAGATTCCCAGAAGCCCGAGATTGTAGAGAACGAAGGGCACGATCAGCAGCGGAATGGCACCGAACATCTGGCGGCTCCGGTTGGACTGCCTTCTGTAGTAGGCGCCCGGCATCCGCCGTCAAGAATTTTCGCATGCGGCCGCGAACACGGACAAAGACGGTCCGAAATAACCATGTCAGCCGAAAGTCATCGATACGGCTGCTGGGATGCCTGGGATTCGTTCGGTGGCAGCTATCTGCGCGCAAACGCAAAAGGACCGGCCAGAGGCCGGTCCTTTTGTAGTCACGAAACCGCGGAAAGCGCTTCTCAGCTTTCCCGGGGAAGCTGGTTTCAGCTTTCCTTGGGCGTCAACACCTGGCGGCCGCGATACATGCCGGTCTTCAGGTCGATATGGTGCGGCCGGCGCATCTCACCGGAATTCTTGTCCTCGACATAGGTCGGGGCCTTGAGGGCGTCGGCCGAGCGGCGCATGCCGCGCTTCGACGGAGAGGTTTTTCGTTTCGGAACGGCCATGGATATGCTCCACTAGATGATCAAAAAGCCCCGGCCGCCCTCGTGTAAAGGGCCGCGTCAGGGGCCGGAATCTGAGAAAGTCGGGTGCCTATACACGCCTGATGCCGTTTTGGCCAGCGCAGCAGCGAATTTTTTTGTCGCTACTGCAGGCAGCCGACATAGGCGCCGGACCGGCCCGCGCGCCGTTCGATCAGCGAGGCCAGCCGTCTCAGCCCCGGACCGGGTTTAGCCGGGTTGCGCGCGATCGGGTTCGGCAAGGTGACGGCAAGCAGCGCCGCCTGTCGTCGCGACAATTGTTTTGCCGAGACGCCGAAATGATGCCGGGCGGCGGCCTCGATGCCATAGATGCCCGGGCCCCATTCGGCGATGTTGAGGTAGATCTCCATGATGCGCCGTTTCGACATCACCGCGTCGAAATAGACGGCCAGCGGCAGTTCGACGACCTTGCGCACCGAGGCCAGCGGCCGCGACCAGAGATAGAGGTTCTTCACCGTCTGCATGGTGATGGTCGAGGCGCCCCGCGTCATCTCACCCGACAGCGCATCGTCGACGACGCCCCTCAATTCGCCAAGATCGATGCCGCGGTGGAAACAGAACTGCCCGTCCTCCGACATGATGACCGAATGCGCCAGCACCGGCGCCACATCGTCGATCGAAACCCAGCGCCGGTCGTAGCCGGAAAGCGTCGCCAGATCCTTCAGCATCAGCGTCGACACGGGATGCACGAACCACGGCAGGTAAAGGAAGGTCAGCACCGCCGGGATCAGCGCCAGCACAAGGACCACGGCAATGCCGCGCCGGGCCCAGCGTTTGAGACCGATGCGGTTGCCGCGTTTCGGTCTACCCGCCATGTCCAACCCTTCGGTTTCGAGATCGACGATCGGTTCCGCCAAGCCGTCCAACCCACGCTACTCCCTGCCCCGGCATAATGGCGCTTGGCTTCTTGCGCAACGTCTGAGTGTCGGCTACCGGTCCCGGCCATGACGAAAGACGACCAAATGCCATTCGAGGCAGTACTTGTCGCACGCGCTGGCCCGCTCGAGGCGCTACTCAGGCGGCTTCTCGACGAACGCCCGTTTTCGGGCGAGATCGCGCGACCTGAGCAGCTGATGGCGGCGATGCGCCACGGCGTGTTGAACGGCGGCAAGCGCCTGCGGCCCTTCCTGGTCCTGGAAAGTGCCGCGCTGTTTTCCACCGACAGCGAGGCGGCGCTGCGGGTGGCGGCGGCGCTCGAATGCGTGCATTGTTATTCGCTGATCCATGACGACCTGCCGGCCATGGATGACGACGATTTGCGCCGTGGCCAGCCGACCGTGCACAAGGCCTTCGACGAGGCGACCGCCATCCTCGCCGGCGACGCCTTGCTGACGCTTGCCTTCGACATCATCGCCGATGAGGCGACAGCGCTGCCGGCGGAGCGCAGGGCAGCTCTGGTGCTGGCGCTGGCCCGCGCCGCCGGGGCCGGCGGCATGGTTGGCGGCCAGACGCTCGACCTCGAAGCCGAGCATATCAGGCCGGACGAAGCCGGCATCATCCGGCTGCAGGCGATGAAGACCGGTGCGCTGATCCGCTTCGCCTGCGAGGCGGGTGCAATCATTGCCGGCGCGCCGCCGGCCGACCGCGAAAGACTGGCCGAGTTCGGTTCGGCGATCGGACTGGCCTTTCAGCTCGCCGACGACCTGCTCGACCTGACGGCGGACGCCAGCCAGATGGGCAAGGCCACCGGCAAGGATGCCGCCGCCGGCAAGGCGACGCTGGTGGCGCTGCACGGCGCCAACTGGGCGCGGGGCCAGCTCAACGGGCTGGTCGAGCAGGCGCATGCGCTGCTTGAGCCCTATGGCGAAGAGGCCGGCCTTTTGAGGGAAGCGGCCAAATTCGTGGCGACTCGCAATAACTGAGTTTCGAAGGTCGCGTCTTTCCAAAGGTATCTGAAAACAGCTGGCAAAATTCCACCCAATAATAGTCAGCCGGACATCCATCCGTCGAATTGACCTCCCTCGAAGGCAAACATAGGTTCCGCGTCATCCGATCGGCGGGGGGCGCCTTCGGGAACCTGTGCATCTCGCGCAAAATTGCGCAGGGGTTTTGCGCGAGATGCATAAAACAGAAGCGCGTCACATAAATCCGTTCAAACGCGACTCGCTTTAAACTTGCTGGAATCTTACGTCCTACGCGCGGTGCCTGGCGAAGCGTTTGCTAACGTCTTCGAGCAGCCGGCCGATCGGAATGATCTCCGGCGAGGCTGGGCCAAATGGCCCGCCCCGCCAGCTGCCAAGCCACTCTTCGACGACCAGTCCGCTCTGCTCCATCATCCCCTCAAGGTTTTCCCTTGTCGGAAACGCTATTTTCGATTCGGCGCTCAGCATCCGCCGCCCGCCGTCGGGGATTTCATAATAGGTCGAGTAGGTGACGATGCCGCTGGCGGGGTCGCGCCGGAAATCGTTCCACGCTTTTGTCGTGCCCAGCCCGGGATGCTCCAGTTCCCGTTCGGACCGTTCCGGCGTCCATTCAAGCCATTCCTCCGCCGCGGGATTTCGCGTGTCGAAGATAAAACGGCCGCCGGGAGCAAGATGCGCGGCGATCGTGCCGAGCACCGCCTCCTGATCTTTCGATGTGAGGAACACCTGGAAGGCGTGTCCGGTCAAAAGGACAAGGTCGAAACGCCGCCCGAGCCTGACCTTGCGCGCATCGGCTTCGACCCAGTCGACGCTCTCGCCACCAGCTCTGCGGCGCGCGATATCGAGCATCGCCGGCGCCGGATCGACACCGGTCACGCTGCGCTGGCGGGCGAGCGCGGTGGCCAGTTGTCCGGTGCCACAACCGAGATCGAGAACCGAGCCGGCATCCTTGGCAAAGTTGATGCAATAGTCGAAGTCCACGCCGCCTTCGTTCTCGATATCGTAGAACTGGACGAGGTCGGGATCGCTGTACAGACGGTCGGTCACGGTAGGCCTGGTTTAGAGCTCGAACTTTTCCTGGATGCGACGGGCACACTCCAACGGCGTCAGCGTGCTGGTATCGACTTCGAGATCGTAGTCGATACCCTTGTGCACGCGGTCATACTGCCAGCGCGCCTGTCCCGGCAAGCGGTCGGCCCGCTGGCTCTCGCGGGCCTCGAGGACATCGAGCGGAGCGAAGACGCCGACCAGGTGAAGATCGAACTTCGACAGCAGTTCTAGATACTCCGGCATCTCGCCGTGGCAAAGCACATCGTCGACGATGAGGTTGTTGCCTTGTTCCGCCATTGCGGCAATGGCGTGCCGCATGCCACGCAAGGTTCGCGCACCGATCGGTCCGGTGCTGATCACGACCTGCGGCTTGTCGTCCTTCCCTACAGTTTCATAAGAGAAGCCGTCGGCATGGTCCTGAAGGGCTTTCGGCAGCATCTCGACGAATATATCCATCTGAACATGTAGAAAGGGCTCGGCGGTCATCGTTTGGAGAGACTTGGCGATCGAGCTTTTGCCCGCGCTGCCGACGCCATTGAGCACAACGATTTTGGCTGTCACGTCCAAGCGCCTCTTGCCGGTACCCCTACCGGTTTCGCACCACAACGCACGCGCCGCCCACGCTTTGCAGTTTCTGGCAGATATTGTCGGCCTTGGCTTTGGTGTCGGCGCCGATCCGCACCGCATAGATGCCGCGCCGGCCGATCGGGGTGCGCACCCGGCTGACCACTGGATTGCTGCCGCCGAGCAAGGCCGGAAACCGGCGCTTCACACTGCTCCATTGGCTGAGCGCCGCGCCGCGGCGGAAATTGCCGGCCACCTGCACACCCCAAGGCTTGACGTTGATCGAGGCCATGGCCACCGTTCTGGACATGATCACCGGCAGCGTGCGGCAGGCGACCGCAAAGTTCGCTTTCTTGTCGAGCGGCCGGACGATGCCGGCATAGGCGGTGTCGGTGAACCTGTCGGCCGGCTCGCCCATGACGTCCAGGACGTAGTTTTCGGTTTCCATCGGCAGGAAGCCGCCGGATTTCAGCCAGCGCGACACCCGGGTTTCGCCGGCATTGTAGGCGGCGGCGGCGAGCCCCAGATTGCCGAAGTCGGTTTTCAGTTCGGCGAGATATTTCGCCGAGGCCGGGATGGCCTGCTCGATATCGAAGGAATTGGCGAGACCGCGCATCTTGGCGGTGCCCGGCATGAACTGGGCAATGCCTTCGGCGCCGACCGGACTGACCGCATTGGGATCGAAGCGGCTTTCCTTCCAGATCAGCCGGGCAAAGAAATCCTCAGGCAGGCCGTTCTGGTTGGCATGGGCCTCGATCAGGTTGCAGACCCGGTCGATCAGGCGCTGCTTGGCGGGGCGCGGCGGATCGGCGTGGACGGCAGTTGCCCAGCCCAGCCCGGCAAGCAAGACCAGCATCGCCCGGGGGAAATGCATCGGCCTACTCCGCCGCGGCTTTGCCGTGTTGCCCGAACCGCTGCTCGATATAGTCGGCGACCATCTTCTCGAAATCGGCGGCAATCGACGGCCCGCGCAGCGTTGCCGCTTTCCTGCCGTCGACGAATACTGGCGCCGTCGGCGTCTCGCCCGTGCCGGGCAGCGAAATGCCGATATCGGCATGCTTGGATTCGCCGGGGCCATTGACGATGCAGCCCATCACCGCGACCTTCAGGTTCTCGACGCCGGGATATTTCTCCCGCCACACCGGCATGTTCTTCCTGAGATCGGCCTGGATGTTCTGGGCGAGTTCCTGGAACACGGTCGAAGTGGTGCGCCCACAACCGGGACAGGCGGCGACGATCGGCACGAACTGCCGGAAGCCCATGGTCTGCAGCAGTTCCTGCGACACCTGCACCTCGCGGGTGCGGTCGCCATTCGGTTCCGGCGTCAGCGAGATGCGGATGGTGTCACCAATGCCTTGCTGCAAAAGGATGCCCATCGCGGCGGACGAGGCGACGATGCCTTTCGAGCCCATGCCGGCCTCGGTCAGACCGAGATGAAGTGCGTGGTTGGAGCGGGTCGCGAGCTCGGTATAGACGGCGATCAGGTCCTGCACGCCGCTGACCTTGGCCGACAGGATGATCTTGTCACGGCCAAGGCCGATCTCCTCGGCCATCTCGGCCGACAGAATGGCCGACTGCACGATCGCCTCGCGCGTCACTTCCTGCGCGGTCAGCGGAAAGCCCTGGGCCTGGTTGTCGTTCATCAGCCGGGTCAGCAGTTCCTGGTCGAGCGAACCCCAGTTGACGCCGATGCGCACCGGCTTGTCGTATTTGATCGCCATCTCGACGATGTCAGTGAACTGCCGGTCCTTCTTGTCCTTGAAGCCGACATTGCCGGGGTTGATGCGGTATTTCGCCAAAGCCTCCGCGCAGGCCGGATGGTCGGCGAGCAGCTTGTGGCCGATATAGTGGAAATCGCCGACCAGCGGCACGTTGATGCCGAGCCGGGCAAGCCGGTCGCGAATGGCTGGCACAGCGGCGGCGCTCTCGTCACGGTCGACGGTGATGCGCACGATCTCGGAGCCGGCGCGATGCAGCGCGGCAACCTGGGCGACCGTCTGGTCGACATCGGCGGTGTCGGTGTTGGTCATCGACTGCACGACGACAGGGGCGCTCCCGCCGACCATCACGCCGCCGACATCGACACCGACCGATGTGCGGCGCGCAAAGGGAGAGGAAAAATATCCGGTCATGCCGGCTGCCTTTTATTTCCGGGGCGACGCGCGTCCACTTAGACGCACAAAGTACGCTCCAACGCTTTTAATCTGCGCAACGTGCTTTTCCGAAAACCGGGTCCGGCTTTCGGGCCGATGCGAAGGTCCGGGCATGAGGTGGAGGAGCAAGGATGGCTTGTCAATGGCGACAGGCAGGCAGACCTAGCAAATCCATAACGGAAGGCGGCGGCAAACACCGTCGATGTCGCCAGTGGCAGGAGCCATGATGTTTAGAGGTTAAAACAGAACACCACTCCCGGCAGCATGGCTGCCACCGGAAGGATGGTCGCGCGCCGAAAGCGGCGCAGCTAGTCCTGGAAGAGCGTCAGTGCGTCGTCGGTTTCGCCCTCAGTTTTTCAATCTCGTCCTTGATTGCCAACTTGCGCCGCTTCAGATTCACGATTTCGAGGTCGTCGACCGATGGATGGTTCATCGCATCGTCGAGTTCACGCTCGATGTCGCCGTGTTTCCGCTGCAACTCATCAAGATGGGATGCAAGAGACATGATTGGTTCTCCCTTTCATGGTTTCCTCGATTGCAGCCGCCAAGGCGCGTCCACCGCAGGCTCGCATCTGTGACGGCACAATGACAGTCTGCCACCATCGGGCATCGATGTCGAATGCTACGTGGTAGCATTCCACGACAATGTGAAATGTGGTAAGGGCTGCGCGCCGGTGGCAAAATATGCCGCCCCCGCCCAAATCAAGCCCATTTTGGGCGTCGCAGACGTGCAGACGGTAGGTAATGTCCGAACAGGAACAGGCTGATATCCGCCTCGAATATTCTCGGCTGAAGCAGGAACACGCCGATTTCGACGCCGCCA
This sequence comes from Mesorhizobium sanjuanii, assembly GCF_002529485.1. Lineage (NCBI taxonomy): Bacteria > Pseudomonadati > Pseudomonadota > Alphaproteobacteria > Hyphomicrobiales > Phyllobacteriaceae > Mesorhizobium > Mesorhizobium sanjuanii. The sequence continues at coordinate 35,106 of NZ_NWQG01000015.1, read as the reverse complement.
TCAACGCGATGATCGCCATGAGTTGCGACCCGCTGCAGATCCAGCGCATGAAGAAGAAGAAGCTCTTCCTGAAGGATAGGCTGATGGCGCTGGAAGACCGGATCATCCCCGATATCATTGCGTGAGCAAGGCCGCCGGCGGCGCCTCGATGGAAGCCGGATCACGAGATCGACAGGCTGGCCGCACGCCGCCGCAGCAAGGCAATGAGCTCGCCGGTCTTTGCTTCCGATGTGTCTATCGGCACCACCAGGCACATCGTCGCCTCCACCTTGCCAGGCGCCGAGAAGACCGGTGCGGCCAGGCATTTCGTGTAGGCATCGACCAGCCCCGACGTGATGCAATGGCCGGTCGCCTTGGCGGTGGCGATGTCGGCTATGAAATCGTCGAGCCGCAATCTGCGGCCGTCCGGCAGAACGAGGTCGTCTTCGGACACCATGTCTTCGATCGCGGCCCTTTCGAAACCGGCCAGCAGCAGACGCCCCGAAGCGGTCCAGGGAAGCGGGATCTGCAAGCCGGTGGCCGAGCTGATGCGGAACGGCCTGGTGCCCGGACTGGAGTGGACGATCGTGTAGCGGCCGCTTTGCAGCATGCACAATTCCGAGGTCTCGCCCGTCTCGCGCGACAGATTGTCGACCTCCTGGCGGCCTCTCCTGAGCAGGTCGTTGCCCCTGACATAGTCCATTCCGTAGAGATAGAGCTTCTTGCCGAAATAGACCCGGTTGCCGTCGCCGGCCATTTCCAGCAGGCCAGCATCGACGAGTTCGCGCACCAGCGTGTAGGTCGTCGAACGGGGCGCATTCACGCCCTTGGCGAGGTCGCCGATGCCGACCGCGCGCTGGGTCGTGTGCAGGAACTCCAGGATATGGAGCACCCGGTTGAGACCCTTCTCGCGAGAGCCGGAGAGCCTGTCCCCGTCCGGACCAGTATCCAGCCGAGCCGCCAAGGCATTGCCATCTTGCATTGTCGATTCCCGATGTTAGTATCTGTCTTGTACAGGATACATGTGTCTTTTGTAAGAGACAAATTCTTACCTGACCCATGTGCCTGCAAAGGGGAACACAACACGAAAAAGGAGGTCGCCGTGAACGATACATCCAAGAGACGTGATTTTCTGAAACTGGGAATGGCGGGACTGGCTACGGCCGGCGTCATAGGCGCGGCGGCAACGGTCGATGCCCAGAAGGCGGCCGCGCAGGCGGCGCCTGACAGTCTGCTGCGCACCGTTCTCGATCGCGGCAAACTGATCGTCGGCACCGGCAGCACCAACGCGCCCTGGCACTTCGAAAACGACGCCGGCGAACTCGTCGGCATGGACATCACCATGGGACGCATTCTTGCCAAGGGTCTCTTCGACGATCCGACCAAGGTCGAGTTCGTCATGCAGGATCCGGCGCAGCGCATTCCCAACGTCACCACCAACAAGGTCGACATCACCATCCAGTTCATGACCATGACCGCGCAGCGCTCGCAGCTCATCAACTTCTCCAGACCTTATTACGTTGAAGGTGTGGCGCTACTGACCCTGCCGACCGCCGAGAACAAGACTTTCGACAAGCTGCTCGCCGGTGGTTCGGCAACACGGATTTCCATCCTGCAGAATGTCGATGCCGAGCAAAATGTGCATCTCGTCCTGCCGGAGTCGCAGGTGATGCAGATCGACACCCAGGCCAACGTGCTGCAGGCGCTGGAATCGAAGCGCGCCGATGCGGCCGCCGTCGATCTGTCGACGGTGCGCTGGCTCGCCTCGCGCAATCCGGACAAATATTTCGACGCCGGCAAGAGCTGGTTCTCGATGCTATACGGTGCAGCACTGCGGCAAGGCGATCCCGACTGGCTGGCCTTCGTCAATACAGCCTTCGCAACGGCAATGTTCGGTCATGAAACGGCGCTCTACGACGCCGCGTTCAAGGACTATTTCGGGTTGGAGCCACCGGCGCGCCATCCCGGCTTCCCGGTCATCTGATACAGCCGGCGGAAGGGCGGCAATCGGCGCCCCTCCGCCGCTTTCTCCCCGATGGCCCTTGGCACTGAGGAGGACGCATGGGCTATGCCCTCAATTTCAACCTGATCTGGCGGCATTTCGACAAGCTCTGGGGCGGGCTGCTGCTCAGCCTCGAACTCGCGGTGATCTCGATCGCCATCGGCATCGTCATCGGGCTGGTTCTAGCGGTCTGGTACGTTTCGGCCGGGCGCGTGGTGCGGGCCGTCATCGCCGCCTATGTCGAGTTCATCCGCAACGTGCCGCTGATCCTGCTTGTCTATCTCGTCTTCTACGGCCTGCCGACCGTGGTTGACATCGCCTACTCCGCGCAGACCTCATTCATCGCCACGCTGTCGCTCTATAGCGGCGCCTATCTGGTCGAGGTGTTTCGCTCGGGGCTCGAAGCCGTTCCGCGCGGCCAGATCGACGCCGGCAAGGCAATCGGCCTGACGCCCTGGCAAAGGCTCATCCACGTGCGGCTGCCGACGATGCTGCGCATCACGCTGCCGGCGCTCTCCAACACCTTCATATCGCTGTTCAAGGACACGTCGGTCGCCTCGGTCATCTCGGTTCCCGAACTCACCTACGGCGCCCAGTGGATCAACTTCAACACGTTCCGGATCGTGGAGGTCTACCTCGTGGTGACGGCCATGTATCTGCTGACGGGCTACGCGCTGCTTTTCGGGCTGCGGCTCGTCGAGCGCCGGTTCAGGGCGGCACGCTAGATGCTCGGCCAGATCCTCTACGCCTTGCCTTTCCTGGCCCAGGGTTTCGCCCTGACGCTCTGGGTCTCGCTGCTGGTCGTGGTGCTGTCTCTCATCGCCGGCGTATTGATGGGCGTCGGCCTTGTCTACGGTCCGGCTCCGCTGCGCTGGGCGGTGCGCATTTTCAGCGACACCATCCGCGGCATCCCGATCCTGGTGCTCATCTTCTTCGTCTATTACGGCCTGCCTGCCGTCGGCGTCCATTTGCAGTCCTTCTGGGCGGCCGTGCTGGCGCTCACTCTGTTCAAGACAGCGCAGGTCGTCGAGTATCTCAGGGGCGCTGTCGCCTCCATTCCGAAAGGGCAATCCGAAGCGGCGATGGCGATCGGCCTGACCTTTCGCCAGCGCCTGGCCTATGTCATCTTCCCGCAAGCGTTCAGGCGCTTCCTGCCGCCATGGATCAATGGCGTCACCGATGCGGTAAAGGGCAGTGCGCTGGTCTCGCTGCTCGGCATCACCGACCTGATGCAGGCCATCAACCAGGTCATCGGCCGCACCTATGAGGCAATGCCGCTCTACATATTCGGCGCGCTCGTCTACTTCGCGGTCAACTACGCCCTTTCGCTTGCCAGCCGGCGGCTGGAGCGGCGTTTCTCCTTCATCCGGGAATAGCAAGATGTCCGCAAACGCCAATGCCGCCCTGCTCGATGTACGCGATGTCTCCAAGGCCTTCGGCACCGTCGAGGTGCTGCGTGCCGTCAGCCTCGAGGTGAAGCGCGGCGAGGTGGTGTCGGTCATCGGGCCATCCGGCAGCGGCAAGACCACGCTGCTGCGCTGCGTCAATTTCCTCGAGAGCTATGACAGCGGCTCCATCCGCATCGACGGCAAGGAGGTCGGCTACCGCGAGGCCGGAGCACGCCAGCGCCGCAGCGAGCGCGACCTGGCGGCGATGCGCGCCGAGACCGGCATGGTGTTCCAGAGCTTCAACCTGTTCCCGCATCTGACGGCGGCCGGCAACATCATGCTCGGCCTGCGCAAGGTGCGTGGCAAGAGCGACGCCGAGGCCCGCCAGATCGCCGAGCACTGGCTTGGCCGGGTCGGCCTCGCCCACAAGGCCGACAGCCTGCCGGCTGAGCTTTCCGGCGGCCAGCAGCAGCGCGTCGGCATTGCCCGCGCCGTGGCGATGGAACCGAAGATCCTGCTTCTCGACGAGATAACCTCCGCGCTCGATCCCGAGCTCGTCGGCGAGGTGCTCGCGGTGGTGCGCAGCTTGGCCGAGGACGGCATGACGATGCTGATGGTCACGCATGAAATGGCCTTTGCGCGCGATGCCTCAAGCCGCATCGTCTTCATGGCGGATGGCAGCGTCAGCGCTGCCGGGCCGCCCGCCGAGATTCTGGGGGCGGAGATCGAGAACGAACGCCTTCGCAACTTCCTGGCACGGTTCCGCGCCTCGCATTTCTGACACCGGGCAGCGAAAGCTGTCGCAAGGAGCTTTTTATGACGCCTTACATCCGGCTCGCCGAGCTGGGCCTGACGCTGCCCGAGCCGCCGACACCCATCGCCAACTTCGTCACCCATGCCGAGAGCGGACGGCTGATCTTCCTTTCCGGCCAGGGTCCGTTGCGCGCCGATGGCACGCTTTTTACCGGCAAGGTGGGTGACGACGTCACCGTGGAGGAGGCCTATGCGCATGCCCGTCTCACCGGCCTGAACCTGCTCGCCGTCATGCACGCTGCGGCTGGTGACCTCGGCCGCATCGTGCGCATCGTCAAGCTGCTTGGTTTCGTCAATGCGATCCCGACCTTCAGCGACCACCCGAAAGTGGTGAACGGCTGCTCCGATCTTTTCGCCGACGTCTTCGATAGCATCGGCGGGCATGCCCGTTCGGCGATCGGCGTCGGCTCCTTGCCGGGCAACATCACAGTCGAAATCGAAGCGGTCGTCGAGATCGCCGCCTGAATTTTCACCCATGGATACGCAAACGATGAAAACCTATTCCGCAAACGGCTCCAACACGACAATCCGCGAACGGCTCGGCCTTCGCCCGATCATCAATGTGTCCGGTACGATGACGTCGCTCGGCGCCTCGATCATCGTTCCGGAAGCGATCAGCGCGATGGCGGAAATCGCCTCGCAATGGGTGGAGATGGACGACCTGCAACGTGCCGCAAGCACGGTGGTCGCGCGGCTCACCGGCGGCGAGGCCGGCTTCATAACCGCTTGCTGCGCCAGCGGCATCACCATGGCGATTGCCGGCGCCATGACCGGCACCAACCTGCTGGCGATCGAGCGGCTGCCGGACGACACGGAAGGGCTAAAGTCGGAGGTCGTCATCCAGCTCGGCCATATCGTCAACTACGGCGCGCCGATCGACCAGTCGGTCCGAGTGGCTGGGGCGAAAGTCGTTCCGGCCGGCACGGTCAGCGTCACCCAGGACTATCACGTGCGCGAGGCGATCAACGACCGCACCGCGGCGGCACTTTACGTCGTCGCGCATCACACCGTGCAATACGGCATGCTGTCGTTGGAGGAATTCTGCGAGATCTGCCACGCCAGGAATGTTCCGGTGATCGTCGACGCCGCCTCGGAGTATGATCTGCGCGGCTTCCTCGCGCGCGGCGCCGATATCGTCATCTACAGCGGCCACAAATTCCTCTCAGGCCCGACCAGCGGTATCGTCACCGGGCGCAAGGATCTGGTGCGCGCCGCCTATCTCCAGAACCGTGGCGTTGCGCGGGCCATGAAGGTCGGCAAGGAAAGCATCGCAGGCACCATGGCCGCGCTCGAAGCCTGGGAAAAGCGCGACCATGCCGGCATCCGGCAGCGGGAGGAAGCGGCGCTCAACCTGTGGAAGGACGCCTTGCAAGGCATTGCCGGAATTGGCGCCGAGATCATCCCCGATCCGACCGCCAACCCGCTCGATCGCCTGCAGGTCTTCGTCCAGCCGGAAAGCGGCTTCAGCGCCGCCGGCCTCGCCTCGGCGCTGGCCGCCGGCTCGCCGCCCGTCATCGTGCGCAACCACGAGGTCGAACGCGGCCACTTCTTCCTCGACCCCTGCAACCTTCATCCGGGCGAAGCGGAGATCGTCGCCGAGCGCATGCGGGCGGTGCTCAGCGCCGAGCGTCCCGCCGAGGCCATGAAACAGCCTCGCAAGGTGTCGTCCGGCGCCTTGCGCTGGCCGGATTAGAGAACGGTGGCACCGTGCGGCCGAATGCTGCGCGGAGGCACGCATCCTTGCCGTCGATCCCGAATTCCGCTAATGCGCGCCTTTGTCGCCGGGGAGCAGAGGCTTGAACGATCAACGCGCCGACGTCGCCATCATCATGGGCAGCCAGTCCGACTGGGCGACGATGCGCCACGCCGCCGAAACACTCGAGGCGCTGCGCATTCCGCACAAGCGGCTGATTGTCTCGGCCCATCGCACCCCCGATCGGCTCTATGATTTCGCCAAGGGCGCCAAGGCGGCCGGTTTTCGGGTGATCATCGCCGGCGCCGGCGGTGCGGCGCATCTGCCCGGCATGACGGCGGCGATGACGCCGCTGCCGGTTTTCGGCGTGCCGGTGGAATCGAAGGCGCTGTCCGGACAGGACTCGCTGCTTTCAATCGTGCAGATGCCGGCCGGCATTCCGGTCGGCACGCTGGCCATCGGCAAGGCGGGCGCCACCAATGCCGCCCTTCTCGCCGCAGCCGTGCTGGCGCTGAACGACGAAAAACTGGCTGACCGGCTGGATAGCTGGCGCGCCGCCCAGACCGCCAAGGTCGCAGCCGAGCCCACGGACGCGCCGTGAGCCTGCCCGCGGGATCGACCATCGGCATCATCGGCGGCGGCCAGCTCGGCCGCATGCTGGCCATGGCCGCGGCCCGCCTCGGCTACCGCACTGTGGTGCTGGAGCCGCAAGCGAATTGCCCGGCCGCCCAACTCGCCAACCGGCAGATCGTTGCCGCCTATGACGATACGGCAGCACTAGCCGAACTGGCGGCAGCCAGCGCCGTCGTCACCTATGAGTTCGAGAACGTGCCGGTCGTGGCCGCCAAGGCACTTGCCGCAACGGTGCCGGTCTATCCACCGGCGCGCGCCCTGGAAGTGGCGCAGGATCGGGTGGCGGAAAAGCAATTCCTCAAGGGCATCGGCATCCAGACCGCCGATTTCAGCCCCGTCGACACGGACGAGGAACTGACGGCGGCACTGAAAAAATTCGACGGCAGCGGCATTTTGAAGACGCGGCGCATGGGCTATGACGGCAAGGGCCAGCGCGTCTTCCGCAACATGGAAACGGGCGGCTTCGCCGGCACCTGCGAGGCGATGGGCAATGTGCCGCTGATCCTGGAGTCCTTCGTCGCCTTCGAGCGCGAAATCTCGGTGATCGCCGCGCGTGGGCTGGACGGTTCGCTCACCGCCTACGATCCGGCCGAGAACGTCCATCGCGACGGCATCCTGCATACGTCCACCCTGCCGGCCGCGATCACCTCCGAAACCGCTGCGGCGGCACAGGCGGCGGCGGCAAGGATACTGGCGTCGCTGGACTATGTCGGCGTCATCGGCGTCGAGTTCTTTGTCCTTGCCGACGGTTCATTGCTGGCCAACGAGATCGCGCCACGCGTCCACAATTCCGGCCACTGGACGGAAGCCGCCTGCATCGTCTCGCAATTCGAGCAGCATATTCGCGCCGTAGCCGGCCTGCCGCTCGGAAATCCGGGCCGCCATTTCGACTGCGTGATGGAGAATTTGATCGGCGACGATGTCTTGCGCGTTCCGGCCCTGCTCGCCGAGCCCGATCTGATGTTGCATCTCTATGGCAAGGCCGAGGCGCGGCCGGGCCGCAAGATGGGCCATTTCACGCGGACCAGCCGCCGCGGCTGAATATTGCCGAACGTCGTCGCTGCAATACCCGCCACACCGGCTTCATCTATGAAGCATGCTTGCGGTTGACATGGGCAAGGCTCCTCGTCTATGAGCCACGCACAAGTCTTGAGGCGCGTCTTCTGGCGCGCCTTTATAATTCGGCCCGGGACCGGGCCTACACCAACGGGCAAGACCATGAAGATCAAGAATTCGCTCAAGGCGCTGAAGGCGCGTCATCGCGACAACCAGCTGGTTCGCCGCAAGGGCCGCATCTACATCATCAACAAGACCGCTCCGCGCTACAAGGCGCGCCAGGGCTGAGCCTAGTAGCGCGGCCTCGCGCCGCGCGCATATGATGTTACCGCATCGACCCGAAAATCGGAATCGATTTTCGGAAAGTACGATGGGGAGAATTTAAAGTGTTAGAGCGTCCTTTACGCGTCCAAAAGGACGCGTGGCGCTCTAATGCCGGCATGCCGGCCCTTTCACGCTAAATTCAGTTTGACGATCCGCCGTCCGGGGTTAGATTTCGGCGATGCGGATTCGTTTTGCATTTCTCGCGGCCCTTTTTGTTTTCGGTTCGATCTCGCTTCCGGCTCAAGCGGAAGGCCCGGCCACTCCTCCAGTTGTCACGACCAAAGAGGCAAGGCTCGACCAACTGTTTGTCGACCTGAAGCGCGAGCGCAACGAAAAAGCCGCCGAGCGCATTGCCGGCCGCATCTGGAGCGAATGGTCCCAGTCCGGCAGCGCCTCCATCGACCTGATGATGCAATGGTCGCAAAAGGCCATCGAAAACCAGAAGTTCGACGTGGCGCTCGATTTCCTCGATCAGGTGGTGACCTTGCAGCCGACCTATGCCGAAGGCTGGAACCGGCGCGCCACCGCGCACTTCATGATGAAGAATTTTGGGAAATCGATGTCGGACATCGACCATACGCTGCGGCTCGAGCCACGCCATTTCGGCGCGCTCTCCGGCCTGGCGCAGATCATGGCCGCGACCGGCCACAAGCAGTCCGCGCTGGAAGCCTGGCAGCGCGTGCTCACCATCTATCCGATGATGCGCAGCGCCCAGGATCAGGTCGCCACGCTTTCGGAGGAGCTTGCCGGCGAAGGCATTTGATGCCGGTGGGACAGCGCCGCTTTATCGGTTATCCTGGCCGCATTTCTGCGACGCCAGACGATTCCACCGACTGCAAAATACCCAGACCGAGGCAACCATGATTGCAGCCTACATCGACGAGTTCATAATGTTCTGCGCCGGCCTGTGGATGTCCGGCGTAGGCTATAGATTCCTCCGGATGCCGAACCAGCCCCAGGCCAGCCAACAGACTTGGCTGGCACGCCTTCCCGGTCATTTCAAATGGATGGGACCGCTCTTGCTGATAATCTCGATCGTGCTCGCCGTCGCTTCGCCTGCCTGACGCGGCCGCAGGCGGGGCGCCTGCTCACTTCGTCGCTTGCGCACATCGTTGCCCAAAATCGCTGCGCGCTTGGGCGGCGGCGTGCATGGCTAACGCAATTCCAGGAAAAGTGTGAGACGGTTTTCCCGGGAAAAGCGCATAGCGCTTTCCCTAGGGAATTGCGCACAAACAAAGAGATAGAGCGGTTCGGCGTTTCCGTGAAACGATGAACCGCTCTAGCGGCTGGCCTGCGCCTCCGACCCGATATAGGCGATGCGCAGCATGTTGGTGGAACCCGGCGTTCGCAACGGCACGCCGGCGGTGACGATGACGCGATCGCCCGGCTTGCCGAACCCTTCGTCCAGAGCGATACGGCAGGCGCGGTCGACCATGTCGTCGAGGTCGATGGCATCGGGCGAGACAACGCAATGCGTGCCCCACAACAGCGATAGCCGCCGCGCCGTATTGACGATCGGCGACAGTGCTACGATTGGCACCTGCGGCCGCTCGCGCGCGGCGCGCAGACCGGTCGTGCCGGACGCCGTGTAGGTGATGATCGCTGACAGTTTGAGCGTCTCGGCGATTTCGCGGGCGGCGAGCGAGATGGCATCGGCGCCGGTCGCTTCCGGCTGCGAGCGCTGCGCATTGATGATGCCGGCATAGGTCGGATCGGTTTCGACCTTGGTGGCGATCCGATTCATCATCGCCACCGCCTCGACCGGATAGGCGCCAGCGGCGGACTCGGCCGACAGCATGATGGCGTCGGCGCCTTCGAACACAGCGATCGAGACGTCGGACACTTCGGCGCGGGTCGGCACCGGCGCGGTGATCATCGATTCCAGCATCTGCGTGGCGACCACCACCGGCTTGCCGGCGCGGCGCGCGGCGCGCGTGATCTGCTTCTGGATGCCGGGCACCGCCTCAAGCGGCATCTCGACGCCGAGATCGCCGCGGGCGACCATCAGCGCATCCGAAAGGTCGATGATCTCGGCCAGCCGGGCGACGGCTTGCGGCTTTTCGATCTTGGCCATGATCAGCGCCCGGCCACGGGCGATCTTGCGCGCCTCCGCCAGATCCTCCGGCCGCTGCACGAACGACAGCGCGATCCAGTCGACGCCGGTGGTCAGCACGGCATCGAGGTCCTTGCGGTCCTTTTCGGTCAGCGCCCCGACCGGCAGGTCGGTGTCGGGCAGGCTGACGCCCTTCTTGTCGGAAATGGTGGTGCCGGCAACAACGGTGCAGACGATCGCCTTGCCGTTGCTCTTCACCGCCTTCAATTCGAGCTTGCCGTCATCGATCAAAAGACGGTGACCGGCTTCGACCGAGCTTAGGATTTCGGGATGCGGCAGATAGACCCTTGTCGAGGTGCCGGACTCGGGATTGTCGTCGAGCGTGAAGGTCTGGCCAGGCTTCAGCACCTCCTTGCCATTGGCGAATTTGCCGACGCGCAGCTTCGGCCCTTGCAGGTCGGCGAGGATGCCGATCGGCCGGCCGACCGCTTTCTCGACGTTGCGGATGCGGCCGACAAGTGTCCGCATCAATTCATGATCGGTATGGCTCATATTGATGCGGAACACATCGGCGCCAGCTTCGAAGAGCTTCTTCAGCATTTCCTCAGAAGAGGAGGCCGGACCGATGGTGGCGAGGATCTTGACCTTGCGGCTGCGTCTCATTGACTGTTTGTTCCCGGGGTGGCTGGAGCGCCTCCCGTTGCGGGATCATCGGTAAGCTGGACCATCCAGCTTGCCTGTTCACCCGTATCGTATTCCTGGAATCCGGCGCGCTGAAAGCCCCGGGCGACGCAATCGGTAACGCCGGCGATCTTGAACTCTTTTTCGGCCACGCACATGTTGATCGGGCCATCCCAGCGTCCGCCGCGCTCGGCGTCTTCTGCATAAAGATAGTAAAACCTTGATGACAGCGGCCCTTCGATCAGCGTCTTGCAACTCGACCCTTCGATGTGCCACCAGCCCTCGGTGATCCAGCCGGCCTTGGCGCGGTAGCCGATGCCGACGCCGACCAGGTTCTGCGTGGCGTTGCAGACGCGGAAATCGGCGCGCGCCGGCGAGGCGGCAACCAGCGCCAACAGGCCGATTGCAAGGCTCAGGAGCGGCATGGCGAAGGCGCAGCGCACGCGCGGCCTGCCGGCGGAACCCATCCTGAAACCCCTCAAGAACCACATTTGCATCTCTCAACGCCCCTTTTCGGAAAAGTCCGGGCGCATGTCAACGCGCCCTTTTGCCCAATTCCAATCGATTTAGAAACGCCCCGGCGCAGCGTCTGCCACCCTCTGCCAGATTTCCGGGGAAACCTTGGCCAAACAACGGCATTGCGCGGGCGTCCTCTTCGTGAAATGACGATACCATCCTCCCCGGAAGCCAGCGAACAGACCATTTCCCGCCAATGACCCGATCCACAGTTTTCGCGCCGTTCGATATTGTCGAGGGCGACCGCAAGCGAGGCATCGTGCTCTTGGCCGACCATGCCCGCCGCGACCTGCCGCAAGAGTATGGCAGCCTCGGCCTGCCGGCGGCGGAGTTCGACCGCCATATCGCCTATGACATCGGTGTCGAGATGGTGACGCGCGAACTGGCGGCCCTGCTCGGCGCGCCGGCGGTGCTCGCCAATTTTTCGCGGCTGCTGATCGATCCCAATCGTGGCGAGGACGACCCGACGCTGATCCGCCAGCTCTATGACGGCACCGTCGTGCCGGGAAACTATCCCATTGCCCGGGAAGAGCGCGAGAAGCGGCTCGACCGCTTCTACCGGCCCTATCACGACGCGGTCGGCGCTATGATCGCTTCGGTGGCGCAGGCTTCCACACATGCGCCTTTCATCTTCTCGGTGCATTCCTTCACCCCGGCCATGCAGGGCTTTGTGCGCCCATGGCATGTCGGCATCCTGTGGGATCGCGACGACCGGGTGGCCCGGCCGCTGATCGACATGCTGGCGGCCGACAAGGGCCTCGTCGTCGGCGACAACGAACCCTATGACGGCGCGCTTCGCGGCGACACCATGTTCAGGCATGCGATCGTCAACGGCTTTGCCCATGCGCTGATCGAGATCCGCCAGGACCTGATCGCCGACCGCAAGGGCTCGCTGGCATGGGCCGAACGGCTGGCGCCGATCGTTGACGCAATCGACCGCCGTCCCGATATACATCAGGTGAAAATGTTCGGCTCGCGCACCGGGCCGCTGTGACGGAAGCCCAAGGAGGCCGACAAGCCATGACCGAACTCAGCGACGAGCAGAGACGTGATTTCGAGGCCGCCGCCTTCCGCCGGCTGGTCGCGCATCTGCGCGAGCGCGGCGACGTTCAGAACATCGATCTGATGAATCTCGCCGGCTTCTGCCGCAACTGCCTGTCGAACTGGTATCGCGAGGCGGCGCAAGCCGAGGGCGTCGACCTCGGCAAGGAGCAGTCGCGCGAGATCATCTACGGCATGCCCTACGCCGAATGGCAGGCGCTCAACCAAACCGTCGCCTCCGACGCCAAGAAGGCGGAATTCGAGGCAAGACGCCCCCGGGATCATTAGGTCAGCGGACGACGCACTGACTTAGTCCCCGAAGACTCTTCGTAAAAAGACGCGGACGTCGCTTATGGATTGATCGGCCGCAGCCGCATTGTACTCCAGCCGGTGGCCGTAGGCCTCGATGCCGGTCTTGAATTCCGGGGTGTCGAATGCATGGCGAGCACCGGAGTAGACGTCGAGTTGCACGGGGCTTCCCTTGCCGCTGCGTTGCGTCATCATCTTCCGGCATTTTTGGGCGGGGCTCCAATCGTCAAGCTCACCGGCAAGGATTAAGGTCGGGACAGCCATGTCGCCATTCGCTGCCGAACAAATCGGATAGTAGGCAATCGCAGCCTTGAACTGGCGCTCCATAAGCTGCTCGGCGCCACCAAGTTGCACGGCCTCGAGCGTTGCGATCCCGCCAGCGGAGAACCCCATCAGCGCTATGCGCTGCGGGTCGACAAAACTGTATTTCGACAGGAACTCCAGAGCGCCATAGGCGTCATATACGCGATCAACGAAGAGGCCATGGCAGGTATCGTGAATGCCGCGCGTGCTGAAGCTGTCGACAACGAGTACAGCGTAGCCCCAGGAAGACAGCCGCTCGGGCCAGGTTTCCTTTACACTCGGGAGTATCCCCGCGCACCCGTGGAGGACTACTATGGCAGGAAACGGCCCGTTGCCCTGAGGTCGCGTTAGATACCCCTTCAGCATTGTGCCGGGAGAAGCTTTGAGCACTTGCCCGTTTCGTTGCGCATTGCGCTCCTGAAACGGCGTTGGCTTCACAGCTGCGCTTTCAAATTGTACCAGCTGGTCAGCGCCTGCATGCGCAGTATAGAGACAGGCAGCAGTGCCAAGGTAGGTGAACCAAATAGCTTTCTTGAGCAGTCCCAAAGGTTTTCTCCGCCACTGCGCGGCTCAGGGAATGACCGTCACCTTTTCGAATGATGGGCTGTTTCGTTCTCATAATCCACAACTTGCGTGATCGTGATCCTATTGTGATCTCCTTCAGAGATCTCGTGGCCTTCAAGCAGATCCGATTGGGTTCAGCTTCGCTCTCGACGCATGCTGCGCTTTTGCCAGCAAAGCTCCATGACGGCGCCTCGTGGCGCGGCCTGGCCCAGCTCCTTTCGGTTGGTAGCGCTTGACTGCAAATTGAATCGATCTAATTTGCGCCGCGAGGCCATTTTCAGACCGGATTCCACGCGATGCACGCGCAAGAAATCATGCAGACCGCCATTCGCGGGCGGTGGGCCGTGGCGGCCATCTTCCTCGCCAACGGCTTCCTGACCGGAAGCTGGGCGCCGCAGATTCCGGTGTTCCTGACCCGGCTCGACATTTCGAAGTTCACGCTCGGCCTGCTGATCCTCTTGTTCGGCGCCGGCGCCGTCGCTGCGATGAGCTGGTGCGGACACTTGATCTCAAGGCATGGTTCGCGCACCGTGCTGCGCTGGTTCGGCCTGTGCGGCAGCTTCGGCCTGCTGGCAGTGGCGCTGGCCCCCAATGTGCCTTTGGCGGCCATCGCCATGTTCATCTTCGGCGGCTCGATCGGCGGCATGGACGTCGCCATGAATGCCGATGCGGTGGTGGTGGAGCGGCGTCTGTCACGCGCCATCATGTCGTCGTCGCACGGCTTCTGGAGCCTTGGCGGTTTCGCCGGCGGCGCCCTCGGTGGGTTCGCCATCCAGAACTATGGCCATCTCGCCCACGCAAGCGTAGTGACGGCGCTGGCCTTTGCAGCGATCGCGGTGGCGATCCGCTACCTGATCGCCGAGGACAGGCCGCAGGCTGCCGAGCATCGCAAATTCGCGCTGCCTGGAAATCCGCTGGTCTATCTGATCGGACTGATGGCGCTGCTGACAATGATATCCGAGGGCGCGGTGCTGGACTGGGCGGCGCTCTATCTCCAACAGGAACTCGGCGCCGACCTTGCCATCGCCGGCCTGGCTTACGCCGCCTTTTCCGGCATCATGGCCGTCATGCGTTTCTTTGGTGACGGCGTGCGCAACCGATTCGGCGCGGTGATGACGCTGCGCATCTCGGCGCTTGCCGCCGCTGCCGGCATGCTGGTGGCCGGATTGGCGCCCTCGCCCTTCATCGCCATCGCGGCTTTTGCCTTTTGCGGCCTCGGCATCGCCAACATGGTGCCGATCCTGTTTTCGGCCGGCGGCAACCAGGAAGGCATGTCGTCGGGCACCGGCATGAGCGTCGTCACCACAATGGGTTACTCAGGCATTCTGGTGGCGCCATCGGCGATCGGCTTCGTCGCCGAGCATTCGAGTTTCGGCCCGATCTTCGTCGCGCTGTCGGGGCTCTTGATCGTCGTCCTGTTGATGGCAGGCCTCGCTCACCGCGCCGAATTCGCGCCAGCCCCAGCCGAATAGCGTTTCAGCTCCTCGTAGAGAAAATCCGCGACGCGGCGGATGCGAACGCTGGTACGCACGTCGCGGTGCATCGCCAGCCACACCGGCAGCACCGGCAGGGGCAGGTCGGGCAGCAATTTCACCACCGCTGGGTCACCGTCGACCAGCGGCTCCTGGCCGAGACCGATGCCGTTTCCCGCCCGAACCGCCTCCCACAAAACGATCTGGTTGTCCGTCCTGAAGCGGAAACTGCTCCGGGTGACCGGGATGCCATACTGGGTGAAGCCTCTGATGATGTCGTCGCTGCGATCGAACCCGACCAAATCGTGATCGACAAGGTCGGTGGTCTTCAGCGGGCGGCCGCGCCTGTCGAGATACGATCCGGCCGCGCAGGCGCAGAGTGGAATATCGCAGACCTTGCGCGCCATCAGCTCATTCTGCGCCGGCTTGACCATGCGGATGGCGATGTCGGCATCCCGACGCAGCAGGTTTTCGACCTGGTTGGAAGCAACGATCTCGACCTCGATGCCGGGCTCCTCGATCCCCAGTCGCATCGTCATCTCGGGCAGCACATAGGCCGCCACCACCTCGCTGGCGGCAATGCGCACCGTCCCTTCGATGGCCTCGACCGAACCCAGCGCCAGCAGTGAGAAGGCGGTTGCCTGCTCGCTGACCGCCTTGCCGCGTTCGAACAGCGTGCTGCCGGCTTCCGTCAGTTCATAGCCGCGCCGCCCACGACGGAACAGCGTGACGCCCAGGGCCTGTTCGAGCTCGCTGATGTGACGGCCAAGCGTCGGCTGACTTGCCGAGAGCTTTCGCGCGGCAGCCGACAGGCTGCCGGTTTCCGCCACGGTGACGAAGCTCTTGATCAGGTTCCAGTCGATATCCATTCAATAATGAATATCAGATCGCCAATCTCAGTCAATTTTCATTCATCCGGAAAGGCATCACATTGGACTCCTAAACGCAAACAACGGAGACGAACAATGACCAAGATCGCGATCCTCGGCGCCAATGGCCGGCTCGGCCGCGTGGTGGCCAGGGCCTTCATCGACGCCGGCTACGACGTGCGCACTGCTACCCGCAGCGGCAAGGTGCCGGCCGAACTCAAGAGCGCCACGGCCGTCGCCGGCGATGGGCTCGACCGCGAATCGGTGATCCGCGCCACCGAAGGCGTCGACATCATCTTCAACGGCCTCAACCCGATCTACACCGAATGGGGCAAGTGCCTGCCGATGGCCGAGAATGTCATGGCCGCCTGCCGGGCGAACGGCGCCCTGCACCTCGCTCCAGGCAATGTCTACAATTACGGATCGCCGATGCCGGCGGCGATCGGCGAAGACACGCCGTTCCATCCGACAACCGAAAAGGGCCGCATCCGCGTGGCCATGGAAGACCTCTTTCGCCGCGAGGCCGAGGCCGGCCGGGTGCGCACCATTCTTCTAAGGGCCGGTGATTTCTTCGGCGGCACCGGCACCGGATCGTGGTTCGACCTGATCGTCGCCGCCAAGATGAACAAGGGTGTCTACACAGCGCCCGGGCCAGTCGACCTTGTGCATGAATGGGCCTACCTGCCTGACCTGGCCCGGGCATTCGTCGGGCTGGCGCGGAATCTGGACAAGCTCGGCTCCTACGAGGCGCTGAACTTTCCGGGCCATGCCGTAACCGATCTGGAGATCAGGGCGGCGTCGGAAAGGGCGTTGGGACGCACGCTGAAGCTGACTTCGATGCCGTGGTGGGTGCTGCGCGCCGGCAGCCCTTTCGTGGCGATGTGGCGCGAGATCGTCTCGATGTCCTATCTGCGCTTCGAACCGCACCGGCTTGTTTCCACCCGGCTCGAAGGCATCATCGGCAAGGTCCCGCACACGCCATTGGACAAGGCCGTCGCCGAAGCGCTTTTCGATATCGGCATTTTGCCCATAGCGGACGCAGGCGAACAAAAGGCTGCCTGACGGGATACCGACGAAGGCGCCGGACCTCCTCCAATAGGACGCGCGTTGCCGGGCCTGCGCTTCGGCTCAGATCCTGCCCATCAGCAGCAGGATCAGAAGCACCACCAGGATGACGCCGACGATACCGGACGGCCCATAGCCCCAGGCGCGCGAATGGGGCCATGCCGGCACCGCTCCGATCAGGATGAGGATCAGGATGATGATGAGAATGGTGGTGATCGGCATGAGAAGTCCCTCGCCTTGATATGCAGATGTAAAGGGACAATGCAAAAGGCCGCCCGGTGGTTCCCGGGCGGCCTTTTATCTGGCTGATCAAGTGTGAGCTATTCGGCGGCTTTCGGGAAGCCGATCGCCGGTTCCGTGTCCAGATCTTGTCCAGGTGCGGCATCCGTCGAAGCTTCGCTCTTGCCGCGCCGAAACAGCCGGCTGAACCAGCCGCGCCGTGCACCGGGCTTGACCTTGGCGCGGGTGAACACCATCAGCATCGACGGCGTTACCACCAGCGTCAGCACGGTGGCGAAGGACAGGCCGAAGACGATCGCCGAGGACAGCGAAATCCACCATTGCGTCGACGGCGCGTTGATCGTCGTCTCGTGATGGAAGATTTCGAGGCCGAGTCCGAAGGCGATCGGCAGCACGCCGAGGATCGCCGAAACCGCCGTCAGCACCACCGGACGGGCACGTTCGCGGCAGGTTTGCAGCACCGCTTCGACCTTGTCCCAACCCTCCTCGCGCAGCCGGTCATAAGTGTCGATCAACACGATGTTGTTGTTCACCACCACGCCGGCCAGCGCGATGACGCCGATCCCCGACATGACGATGCCGAATGCTTCTCCTGTCAAAAGTAGGCCCAGGAACACGCCGATCGTCGCCATGACCACGCAGGACAGCACCAGCCAGACGCTGGTGAACTTGTTGAACTGCGCCAGAAGCACCAGGAAGATCAGGAAGATCGCGGCGCCGAAGGCCTTGCTGAGGAAGGCGCTGGCCTCCGCACTGTCCTCGTTCGAGCCGGCGAGCTTCCAGCGTATGCCGCTGCCCAGATCCATATCGGTGACAGCCTGGGTGACCTGTTGCTGGACGTTCGCAACCTGGGCGCCGGCGGCGACATTGGCCTGGACGACAACCGTGCGCGCGCCGTCGATGCGGTTGAGGATACCGACCGTCGGCTCGGGCTTGCGCACGACGAAGTTCGAGATCGGCACCGATCCTTGCGAAGTCTGCACCCTGAGTTCGTCGAGCGTCGACAGCGTGCGCCGGTCCTCGGGCAGGCGCAGCCTGATGTCGACGGCGTCGTCCGCGCCGGCGGGCCGGTACTCGGAGAGCTTCAGCCCGTTCGTCACCAGTTGCACCACCGTCCCGACCGAAGTCGGGCTGATGCCGTATTGCGCCGCCTTGGCGCGATCGACCTCAAGCGCCCAGTCGACGCCGGGCGGCGGCAGGCCGTCGGAAATGTCGATGACGCCGGGCACCTTGGCAATGCGCGCGGCGACCGCACGGGCCTTGTCATCGAGCCCTTTCGGGTCGACGGCCGAGAGCCTGATCTGGATCGGCTTGCCGGTGGGCGGACCGGCTTCGGGCACGCGAACCTCGACATCGACACCGGGAATGCCGGCCATGACGCCGCGCAGTTCATCGAGGATAGCGTTCGCGGATTTCCGCTCGCGCCAGTCGACGAATTCGTACTGGATGACGCCGACCACGTCTTCGGGAATATCCTGGCCACCGCCTTGCGTCTTGCCGACACGAGTGTAGACCGATTTCACGCCGGGCCAACCGAGCAGCCGGTTCTCCGCGGTCTTGGTGGCGGCATCCATTTCGGCGAGCGAGAGATTGCCGCGGGCATGCACATAGAGCAGGCCGTAGTCGGGCTCGACATTCGGGAAGAACTCGACGCCGGCGCCATATTTCGAATAGGCAAAGCCGACGCCGAACAAAAGCGCGACGGTGAGCACAAGCACGGTGACGGGAAAGCGCACCGCCTGCTTGACCACGGCCATGTACCAGCCGTCGCGATTGTCATCCTCGTGATGCGGCGGCGCCTTGGCGAACAGGGCGCCGAGCGTCGGCGCGAAAACCAGCGCATAGAGCATCGACGCCGACAGCGTGACGATCAGCGTGATCGGCATGTATTTCATGAAGTCGCCGATGATGCCCGGCCAGAACAACAGCGGCGAGAAGGCGGCGATACGCGTCATCGTCGCGGCGATGACCGGGCCGGCCATGCGCTTGGCGGCAAGCGCGAAGGCTTCTTCCTTCGGCATGCCTTCGCTCATGCGCCGCTCGGCGAATTCGGTGACGATGATGGCGTCGTCGACCAGCATGCCGACCGCCAGGATGAGGCTGAACAGCACGATCATGTTGATCGTGTAGCCCATCATGGCCAAGAGCAGGATACCGATCAGGAAGGACGACGGAATCGCCAGTCCAATCAGCACCGATGCGCGGCCCGACAGCGCATAGAGAATGACGATGAACACCAGGATCACGGCGATCATGACGTGGTTCTGCAGATCGCCGAGCAGTTGGTTGACGAAGACCGATTTGTCCTGCGTGTAGGTGACGTGCATGCCCTCCGGCATGCTTTTGACGAAGCCGTCGGACACCGCCCGCACCTGGGCGATCGTGTCGATCAGATTGGAGCCGATGCGCTTCTTCACCTCGATCGCGATCGCCGGCTTGCCGTCGAGGCGGGTTACCGTTTCGGCGTCCTTGAAGGTGGAACGGACGGTAGCGATGTCCTTGGCCTGCACCACGGCATTGGGACCGGCGACGACCGGAAGTGCCGCCACATCCTCCGGCGTCTCGATCAGCGACGGCACCTTGACGGCGTATTTGCCCTCGGAGCCTTCGATGTTGCCGGCTGCGACAAGACTGTTGGAAGCGCCGACCGCGCCGATCAGCTGATCGAGCTGCAGCCCGTAGGACGACAGTTTCATCGGATCGATGACGACTTCGACGAGATCGTCGCGCGCACCCTGCAGCGCGCCTTCCAGCACGCCGGGCACCTCCTCGATACGGTCGCGCAGCTCGCGCGCCGCCGCCGTCAGCACGCGCTCGGGCACCTCGCCCGACAGCGTCACCACCAGGACGGGGAACTCGGAGACGTTGACTTCGGTGACCACAGGCTCTTCGGCTGCCTGCGGCAGGTCGGCCTTGCCGTCCTGCACCTTGCTGCGCGTATCCTGCAGCGCCGTCGCCAGATCCGTCTGCGGCTGGAATTCGACCAGCACATAACCGCCACCCTGGAAGGCGGCGGAGCGCATCTCCTTCAGACCTTTGAGGCTTTTCAGCTTGGCTTCCATCGGCCGCAGCAGCAGGCGTTCCGAATCCTCGGGCGATATGCCCTGATAGATCAGGCTGACATACATCATCGGAATCGGAACATCGGGTTCGGCTTCCTTCGGCGTCGACTGATAGGCGACCCAGCCGGCAAGCAGAAGGAAGACCAGGACCGAGATGGTCAGGCGGGCATTGTTGATTGCAAGCTTGACGATATCCATGGTTATTGCGTCCCGGCCGCCACTTCGCCCAAGAGCTTCTGGATGGTCGCCTGATCGGCCTCGACCGGCTTGACCACTTCGCCTTCCTTCACCAGCTCCTGGCCGGCGACGATGACACGCGCATCGGAGGGGATGCCACCAAGCACCAGGCCGGCCGGTGTGTCGTCGACCAGGTCGATCGGGAAGAACACGACCTTGTTGTCCTTGTCGACGGCGCGAATGCCGAGATCGCCCTTGTCGCCGAGCGTCACCACCGAGCGCGGCAGCATCACGGCGTCGGTCGGCTGGGCGCTGAGCGCGATCTCGGCCGTCATGCCGGCCGGCACGGAGCCATCGCCATTGGGGATGGCGACCTCGACCCGGAAGGTTCGGGTTGCCGAAGACGCATCCCGGCTGATGTAGCGCAGGGTGCCCTTGACCGTCCGGCCGCTGACCAGACGCACATTGGCTTCGTCGCCGATCTTGAGATAGCCGAGATCACGTTCGCTGACTTCGCCGCGGGCGATCACCGGATCGAGCTTCAGGATGGTCGCCACCTCGCCGCCCTGCATCACCGAGCTGCCAAGCTCCACCGGCACTCTGTCGACAACACCATCGAACGGAGCCCTCACCTCATTGCGATCAAGCTGGGCTTGCATGGCTTCCAGCATCGATTGCGCTAAGGTCAGGGTGGAGCGGGCGTTGTCGAGCTGCAGCTTGGGCAGATTGCCGGTTTTCGCCAGCCGCGAGGCCGCATCGAGTTCGGCCTGACGCTGCGCGACAAGCTGCTTGGCATTGTTGAGCGCCGAAAGTTTTTCCTCGGAGGCAAGCATCAGCACAAGGTCGCCCGTCTTGACGTGCTGGCCTTGCTTGACCGGCAGCTTGTCGATGATGCCGTCGACCCGGGTCGCCAGCACCGCGCGCTTGTCTGCCTCGGTCAGTCCGGAAATGCGGATGGCGCGCGCATAGGTACGCCGTGGCGGCGTCACCACCGCAACGGTGCGCAAGGACGCCTTAGGCTGTTCGGCTTCGGCTGTGCCTGGAGTCTGGGGCTTGCTCGCGTCGGCCTTGGGCTGCTCGACTTCGCCTGCCTTGGGCTTGCTGTCGGCGACGGCGCTGCCGACGGACGAGAACTGTCCGGTCGCCATCCAGGCGGCGAAACCGATAAGCACAACAATCGCTGCAAGCTTGTGAAACCTGATTTTCAGCATCGTCGTTTTCCAGTGCGCGGGGTTCGGCCAGACCGTGTTTTAACACTACCGCGTCTTCTAACTCGGACGCGCTGCCGATATGGGTGCGCGCAAGGCCGTGTTCAAATCGCCGTGATCGGCGAAGCGCGCTTCTACATCAAAGTTGCACCGCAATATAGTCAGAAAAGTTGATGGATTATCGCGCCGCCGCGCTAGATGCGGCCGCGGCCAACCGGTTTTCTACCGCTTTACAGGTCGCTTTTTGCCGAAAGGCGCAGTCGAAAAAGAAATGGCAGCAGGCGTCAGCATGGTGAAGACTTCCGTTAGGTCACCAACCCCAGCAGCCTGAAAGCCCGCTCGAATGTCTTGCCATAGGGCGGACGCAGAAGGCCGCCCGCGCTCAGCCTGGATTGAATGAAGATCGGCTTTTCCTTGCTGAAGGTGCGAAAACCCCATTCGCCATGGTAGACGCCCATGCCGCTGGCGCCAACGCCGCCGAATGGCTGGCGCTCCTGTACGAGGTGCAGCATGCAGTCGTTGATTGTAACGCCGCCGGCGATTGTTTCCCGCATTATCCGTTGGCGATTGCCGCGATCGCGCCCAAACCAGTAGAGCGCCAGCGGACGCTCCGCCCGATTGACATGGTCGATGGCGTCATCGATCCTGGCGTATTCGATGATCGGCAGCACCGGCCCGAAAATCTCTTCGCGCATCAGCCGCAGGTCGTTGCTCGCACTCATGACCAACGTGGGCGCCATCTTGCGATCCGTAACGCCGAGTTTTTCGCCGGCCGGATCGACCTCGATGACATCGGCGCCATTCTCGCGCGCCTCGGCGATCATGTCGCCGAGACGCCGATGGTGCCGCTCGCTGATGATGGCGGTATAATCGGGATTGTCGCGCAAGGTCGGATAGAGCCGTGCCATCGCAGCGGCAAGCTTTGCGGCAACCGTCGCGGCCTGCCCGAGCGGAACCATCAGATAGTCGGGTGCGATGCAGGTCTGGCCAGCGTTCAGCAGTTTGCCGTAGGCGACGCTGGACACGGACGCATCGAGATCGCACGACGAGTCGAAGATGGCGGGCGACTTGCCGCCAAGCTCGAGCGTCACCGGCGTCAGATTGGCGGCCGCTTCCATCGCGACCTGGCGGCCAACGGCAGTCGAGCCCGTGAACAGCAGATGATCGAAAGGCATCGATACGAATGCCTTTCCAACCTCGGCGTCGCCATTCACGACACTCATCTCGTCGGGAGCGAAATGCTCCCCGACCAGCCAATCGAGCAGCGCGGAAAACCTCGGTGTCAATTCAGAGGGTTTAAGCAGAACGCGATTGCCAGCGGCCAACGCCGCCGTCGCCGGGGCGATGGCGAGCTGGAAGGGGTAATTCCAGGGCGACACGACGCCAACGACACCGATCGGTTGCGGAAGAAGACGGTTGCGCCCCGGCAAGAACGGCAGGCTGGTGGCGACACGGCGTTCGCGCATCCAACCCCGCAGATGCGCAAGCGCATGCCTTATACCCGCGCGGACAACAAACAGTTCGGCGAGGCGCGTCTCCTGCGCCGACCGGCCGCCGAAATCGGCGTCGATGGCGGCGCATATCTCGGCCTCGTGGCTTTCGGTGAGCGCCAGCAGACGCTTCAGCCGATCCTTCCGCACATCGAGGCCTGGAAAGGGTTGTCCCTCAAATGCCGCACGCTGCAGTCGGAACCCCGCATCGAGAGCATCCCGTCTGGCCTGCAACATCGCACCCTCCCGTTTGCGTGAGGGGTCACGTTACATCGCACGATGGGATTTAATCCAGCACCTCCCGGAGTAAGCCGCCCCACAGCAAGGACTACGCCTGACGGCTTGCTTGCTCGGGCTTCTTGCGCGCCGCCAGGAATTCCTTGACCCGCCGGCCGGGCGCCGGGCCGCGCACCGGCTTGAAGCCGTCATCGAGCTCGCCGGAGAGATCGAGCGTTGGCCGTTTGCCCACGGCGTCGTAATGCTCCTCCAGCCAGTCGCTGGCGGCGGTGCGGCCAAGGTCGCGCAGATAGGTGAGGAAGGCCCATTCGGCATTGACCTTGGACGAGGCCGACAGGTCCTTGAACGCCTCGTCTGCGTCGATGCGGTGCATGCGGATGTCGCGATATTCGCCATGCGGAAGCCGGCCGGCGGCGATCAGTTCCTTGACGAAGGCGATCGAACGGAATTCACGCAGCAGCCCGGAGTTGAAGGTGATCTCATCGATGCGGTTCTGGATTTCGTTGGCGCTCTTCGGCGTGCCTTCACGCACCACCGGATTGATCTGCACCAAAAGCACATCCTCGGTGACGGCCGACTTGAAGAACGGGAACAGCGCCGGATTGCCGCCATAGCCGCCGTCCCAGTAGGGCACGCCCTTGATCTCGACGGCGCGAAACAATTGCGGCAGGCAGGCTGACGCCATCACCGTGTCGAGGTCGATCTCGCCATCGGAGAAGACGCGCAACTGACCGGTCTCGACATTGGTCGCCGAGATGAAAAGCTCCATCGACTTGCAGGCGCGCACATTGTCGAAATCGATCTCCTGCTCGATCACATCGCGCAGCGGGTTGAGGCCGAGCGGATTGGCGACATAGGGCGAAAACACCCGCGACATCGTGTCGAAGAACAGATAGCCCGGCGTGTTCTCGATCGACCAATTGCCCCAGGCGACGTCCCACGGCATGCGCTGCACCGGGCTGAAGCGGCCCTTCCGCGCCACCGCGCGCCAGAAATCGTCGAGCTTGCGCCGCGCGCCATCGACGCCGCCGCGCACGAAACCGTCGGCCAGTGCCACCGCGTTCATGGCGCCGGCGCTGGTGCCCGAAACCGCTGCTATATCGAGCCGTCCGTCCTCCAGCAGCCGGTCGAGCACGCCCCAGGAAAAGGCCCCGTGCGAGCCGCCGCCCTGCAGCGCGACATTGATCTTCTTTTTCTCCTCCGCCTTGCCGTTTGTCGTCATGGCGTCGTCCTTGATGTGGCGGCCGGATTTATCACGCGCACCCGAACTCACTGGGCGGTCCAGCCGCCGTCGACTGAGATATGCGTGCCGTTGATCTGCGCCGCCGCATCGGAACACAGGAATACCGCGGCTGCGGCGACCTGCTCGACCGTGACGAACTCCTTGGTCGGCTGCTTTTCCAGCATGACTTCGCGGATGACGGTCTCGCGATCCATATTGTTGGCCTTCATCTGGTCGGGTATCTGCGCTTCGACCAGCGGCGTCAGCACATAGCCGGGGCAGATGGCGTTGCAGGTGATCTTTTCACGCGCAAGTTCGAGCGCCACCGTCTTGGTCAGCCCCATGATGCCGTGCTTGGCCGCGACATAGGCCGATTTGAACGGCGAGGCGACCAGCCCGTGCGCCGAGGCGACGTTGACGATCCGGCCGCCGCCGACCTGTTTCATCAGCGGAATGGCGGCGGCAATGGTGTGGAAGGCCGACGACAAATTGATGGCGATGATCGCATCCCACTTCTCGACCGGGAATTCCTCCACCGGCGCGACATGCTGGATGCCCGCATTGTTGACCAGAATATCGACCGAGCCGAATGTCTCGGCTGCCTTCTCGACCAGGGCCCGGCATTCGGCCGGCTTCGACATGTCCGCCTTGATATAGACCGTCTTCACCTTGTGGTGTTTGGCGATCGCATCGGCAATCGCATGGTCGTCCGCCGTATCGGAAAAGGAATTGACGACGATGTTGCAGCCTTGCGCCGCAAGCGCATGGGCAATGGCCAGGCCGATACCCGAAGTGGATCCGGTGAGGATGGCGGTTTTTCTGCTGGGCAAGGCGGAATCCTCAATGCTGCGCTGACAGGAGTATATTGCAGTGCAGCATATATGTCTTGTGCGGCGTGAAAACAGCAGCACATTCGACGCGATGACATGAAATTTCTGTCACGAAAGAGCGGGCTCGGCCCATGCATGGGCCGAGGGTTGAACCTCAAGCGACCAGTTTCGGCACCGGCCCGATATAGCGTGACTGCGGGCGGATGAGGCGCCCGGTTGTCTGCTGCTCGCGCGCATGGGCTATCCAGCCGGCCACTCGCCCGGCGGCAAAGACGTTGGTGAACGCCTCTTTCGGGAAGCCTGCCGCCTCCAGCAGCAACGCGGTATAGAATTCGACATTGGTCTGGAGCGAGCGTGACGGTTTGGCGACCCGAAGCACCTCGAGCGCTGCCCGCTCCACTTTTTCGGCGAATGCCAGACGACGAGCGGCTCCGTCCTCGCTGCCGAGTTGCCGAACCACGGCCTTCAGCACGTCGGCGCGCGGATCGCGCACGCGGTAGATGCGGTGGCCAAACCCCATAATGCGCTCGCCGCGCGCGATTTCGTCGCGCAGCCAGCCGGCAGCATTGCCGCTTGCCTCGATCGCGTCCAGCATCTCGATCACCGGACCGGGCGCGCCGCCATGCAGCGGGCCCTTGAGCGCGCCGAGCCCGGCCAATACCGAAGACGTCAGGCCGGCCTGCGTCGACGCCACCACCCGGGTCGCGAAGGTCGATGCATTGAGGCCGTGGTCGCAGACCGTGACCAGATAAGCATCGACGGCTCTGGCCAGTATCGGCGACGCTGGAATGCCGGTCAGCATCCGCAGCATGTCAGCGGCATGATCGGCCTTCCCCTCCGGTGCGATCGGGCTTTCGCCGCGACGCAGGCGCAGCAAGGCCGGTGTCAGCACCGCGGGCGCGGCGATCAGCCGGAGCGCATCGATCAGCCTGTCGCCGTCCGGCATCAGCGCGACGCCGGCCCGCATGCCGCTGTAGATGTCGAGCGAGGCGAGATAGGGCAGCACGGGTTCGATCCGCTCGAACACCTCGACGCGAGCCTGCCCGAGTGCATCAGCCAATTGTCCGTCATCATGAAGGTCGTCGAAGAAGCCATCGAGCAACAGACGAACCACCTGGGAATAGGACCAGCGGCCAGCCAGTTCCGGCAGCGAATGGCCTCGGATGGTGAGACGGCCCCCAAGACCGTCGACATCAGAGAGCACTGTTTCCGCCGCGACCACGTCATCGAGCCCGTTTGCCATGTCAGTCTCCTTGCAGCGTTTCTCCATAAAAGATAAGGGTTGGGCCATGCATTAATCAATCTTGATCAATATAATCAATATCAGGCTCGAAATGTCCGAATGGCTGTCGCGAGAAGAGGCGTTGGAAAGGCTCAAGGTGCGGCCACAAACGCTCTACGCCTATGTCAGCCGCGGCCGCATCGGCATGCGGCCGGATGAGACAGACCCGCGCCGCAGCCAATACCGCGCCGACGACATCGGCGCACTTGCCACACGCCGGGCACGCGGACGCAGTCCCTCGGCCATCGCCGAAAGTGCGATTGCCTGGGGCGAGCCATCGATCGCTACAGCGATTTCGACCGTTGTGCACGGTCGCCTCATTTACCGGGGTCAGGATGCCATTGCGCTGTCGAAATGGGCCACGCTGGAGGAAACCGCCGCCGTGCTCTGGACCCTGGCTGAACCGATGGCTTTCAACGCACCGTCGTCTGAGGCACCTCATCCAGTCGGCCGCGCCTCGGCCTTTACGCAGCTTGCCATGCTGGCCAGCCAGGGAAGGCCTTCACTAGGACGCAGCGCTGCCTCACTGTGCGCTGAGGCCGCGCACACAGTTGGAGCGCTGGCTCAGTCGCTGGGCGCTGTGGCCGGCACAAACCCTGTCCACCTACGATTGGCGCAGGGCTGGTCGGTGGATGGTGGCGGCGCGGAAGCGATACGCTGCGCCCTTGTCCTGCTTGCCGATCATGAACTCAACGCATCGACCTTCGCTGCCCGCGTCGCGGCCTCGACCGGAGCCTCACCTGCTGCGTGCCTGCTGGCCGGCCTGGCAACCCTGTCCGGCCCGCGCCACGGAGGCGCCGGCGAAGCGGTAATGCAACTCGCCGACGACGCGGCGCTGCACGGCGCCGATGCGGCGATCCGGCGCTGGCTCGGCCATGACCGGCCGTTGCCGGCGTTCGGCCATCCGCTCTATCCCGAGGGCGATCCCCGCGCCACAGCACTTTTGACGGCCATTCCCGTCGACGAGACACTGCAACAACTGGAAAAAGCTGCCATTGCCGTAACCGGCACGCACCCGAACATCGACTTTGCCCTGGCCGCGCTGACGCGCAGTTTTGGCTTGCCACGCGATGCGCCATTCCAGCTGTTTGCGCTTGGACGCAGCGTCGGCACGACCGCACATATGGTCGAACAGATAGCGAGCGGCAGCAGCATCAGGCCGCGCGGACGCTACGAGGGGCCGCTGCGGTAAATCGCCAGGGCGCTATGCAATCACGACATGGTGTCGAGCTTGCGCTGCATGGCGGCGATCTGCTCCTTCAGCTCCTGAAGGTCGTCGGGTTTTTCCGGCGCATCCTTCCTGGCTGGTTCGGCCGGCGCAGTGCCGGGGCCGTTCGTGCCGGCGGGCGGGAATGGCGTGAACAGGCGCATGGCGTCCTGGAACATCTCCATGTTGCGGCGCGTCTGCTCTTCCAGCGCCTTGATCGGCGTGGCGATCTTCATCATGTCCAGCGGTGACTTGCCAAGCGCGCCCTTCATCTGCTCGCGGAAGCGTTCCTGTTCCTTGGCGAAAGCGATCATCGACTGTTCGAGGAAACTCGGCACGATCATCTGCATCTGGTCGCCGTAGAAGGCGATCAGTTGCCGCAGGAACGGGATCGGCAGCATGTTCTGCCCGTCCTTGTTCTCCAGCTCGAAGATGATCTGGGTCAGCACCGGATGCGTTATGTCGTCGCCGGTCTTGGCGTCCTGGACGGTGAACTCCTCGCCCTTCTTGACCATGTCGGCGAGGTCCTCGAGCGTCACATAAGTGCTGGTGCCCGTGTTGTAGAGGCGGCGATTGGCATATTTCTTGATAATGATTGGTTCGTCTTTCGCGGCCATCTGCATCCCTCCCCGGACACCGGCGCACTTGAGTAAGCGGCCGATAACGATTGCGCCTTTTCAAGGATATGCGCAAAAGCGTCACAATTCCAAGCGGTTTGTGCAGTGCGAGATGAATTAATGCTGCATGGCGGGCTGAATATGCTGCGCAGCAACGACGACCTTATTCCCATGGGCGCGTGCAAACCGCTTGCAGCGCATGGCCGTCGTGCCCATTTCCGGTTTGACTTGGGTCATGGAACGGGCAAGAAAAGTCCCTAACGATACCCAAAACACGCCCCTGAAGTCTGGAGAAGAACATGTCCGCTTCCAACACCATCGTCGTCGCCAGCGCGGCGCGCACGCCCGTCGGTTCCTTCAACGGCGCCTTCGCCAACACGCCGGCCCATGAATTGGGCGCCGTCGCCGTCAAGGAAGCGCTCGCTCGCGCCGGCGTCGACGGCAAGGAGGTCGACGAGGTGATCCTCGGCCAGATCCTGACCGCAGCGCAAGGCCAGAATCCGGCGCGCCAGGCGGCGATGGCGGCCGGCGTGCCGCAGGAAGCGACCTCGTGGGGCCTCAACCAGCTCTGCGGCTCGGGCCTGCGCGCCATCGCGCTCGGCATGCAGCAGATCGCCATGGGAGATGCAAAGATCATCGTCGCCGGCGGCCAGGAATCGATGTCGATGGCCCCGCACGCGCAGCATCTGCGCAGCGGCGTCAAGATGGGCGACTTCAAGCTGATCGACACCATGATCAAGGACGGCCTGACCGATGCCTTCTACGGCTACCACATGGGCAACACCGCCGAGAACGTCGCCCGCCAATGGCAACTGACCCGCGACGACCAGGACAAGTTCGCCGTCGGCTCGCAGAACAAGGCCGAGGCAGCGCAAAAGGCCGGCAGGTTCAAGGACGAGATCGTCGCCGTCACCATCAAGGGCAAGAAGGGCGACACGATTGTCGACCAGGACGAATACATCCGCCACGGCTCGACCCTCGAAGCCATGACCAAGCTGAGACCCGCCTTCGACAAGGAAGGCACGGTCACCGCCGGCAATGCCTCCGGCATCAATGATGGCGCCGCCGCCGTGGTGCTGATGACCGAAGCGGAAGCCGCAAAGCGCGGCATCACGCCGCTGGTGCGCATCGTTTCCTGGGCCACCGCCGGCGTCGATCCGCAGATCATGGGCACCGGACCCATTCCCGCCTCGCGCAAGGCGCTGGCCAAGGCCGGCTGGTCGGTCGGCGACCTCGACCTGGTCGAGGCCAACGAGGCTTTCGCCGCGCAAGCCTGCGCCGTTAACAAGGACATGGGCTGGGATCCCTCGATCGTCAACGTCAATGGCGGCGCCATCGCCATCGGCCACCCGGTCGGGGCGTCCGGCGCCCGCATCTTCAACACACTGGTCTACGAGATGCAGCGCAGAAGTGCGAAGAAGGGCCTGGCCACGCTGTGCATCGGCGGCGGCATGGGCGTCGCCATGTGCGTGGAAGCGCTGTAACGATATTGATGACCGGGCGGCGCGAGTCGCCCGCTCTTTCTTCAGTGCATAAAAAGCCCGAAAAACGGGCGTATCAAAAAGGGGAAACGCATGAGCAAGGTTGCAATCGTCACAGGCGGGTCGCGCGGCATCGGCGCGGCCATATCGATCGCGTTGAAGAATGCCGGCTATTCGGTTGCCGCGAACTACGCCGGCAATGACGAAGCGGCGCAGAAATTCAAGGCGGAGACCGGCATCCCCGTCTACAAATGGTCGGTCGCCGACTACGATGCCTGCGCTGCCGGCATCGGCCGGGTCGAGGCCGATCTCGGCCCGGTTTCCGTGCTGGTCAACAATGCCGGCATCACCCGCGACGCCATGTTCCACAAGATGACGCGCGAGCAGTGGAAAGAAGTCCTCGACACCAACCTGTCGGGCGTCTTCAACATGACGCATCCGCTGTGGGGCGGCATGCGCGACCGCAAATTCGGCCGCGTCATCACCATCTCCTCGATCAACGGCCAGAAGGGCCAGACTGGCCAAGTCAACTATTCGGCCTCGAAGGCTGGCGACATCGGCTTCACCAAGGCGCTCGCCCAGGAAGGGGCACGGGCCGGTATCACCGTCAATGTCATCTGCCCCGGCTACATCGCCACCGACATGGTCATGGCCGTACCTGAAAAGGTGCGGGAAGCGATCATCGCGCAAATCCCCGCGGGCCGTCTCGGCGAGCCGGAAGAGATCGCGCGCTGCGTCGTCTTCCTCGCCTCCGAGGACGCCGGCTTCATCACCGGCTCGACCCTCACCGCCAATGGCGGCCAGTACATTACCTGAGGCTTCGGAATCACCTAAGACCGGCCCAACGGCCGGCACTGGCAGATGCCGTCAGGCGGCAAGTTTCATGCCTTGCTTGGCAACAGGCCCGGTTCGCGTGACTGGAACCGGCTGACGCGAAGGCACTGGCAGCCGGGCAAGTGGCGCCCTGCTGAGGCCCGACAGCTTCAAGGCGAGGCGACGCTTCAGGAATGGATTGAGGTTAAGCACCGAAAGCGCCAGGTTGCGAAGGAAGCGCTTCACCGGACTGCGGGCAAGCGCCATCTCGGTCATCCTGCCGGCCAGTTCGAGCACTTCCTGTGCCGCGGGACGCCGCAATTTCTCATAGAGATCGAGTTCCGCTTCCGGGCGAACGCCGTTCACCACGTCGCCAAGCAACTGGCCCAGCATCACCGCATCGATGATGCCGGTGTTCATGCCTTGCCCGCCAGCGGGGCTGTGGACATGCGCGGCGTCGCCCATCAGGAACAACCGGTCCTTGCGATATGCCCGGACCAGCCGGTGATGCACGCGAAAGCGCGAGCTCCACATCAGGTCGATAACCCTGGTCCTTTCCTTGGTCGGACCACGGCTGTCGAGCAGCGCCTGGATGTCGGCGACATCCGGCTTTTCCGGCGCGTCATCCACTGTCGCAACGACACGGTACGATCCGTCCGGAAGCGGTGCCACCACCACCAGCCCGGCAGAGGCAAAGAGCAACGACACTTCGGTCGCCCCGACAGGCCAGTCGAGACGAACATCGGCAAGCACGAAAGAAGCATCATAGGCTGCACCGTCGAACTCTATGCCGGCCGACTTGCGCGCCAGGCTGTTCATGCCGTCGGCGCCAACGACGTAACGTGCCGATATGAGTTTCTCGCGGCCGTTCTCGACCACGGTCACATGTGCACCGTCAACGTCCTGGACAACCGTCCTGGCCTCGACCGAGCGATGAATGACGCCGCCCAGGGCCGCGATCCGTTCGGCGAACACCTGTTCGGTCAGGTTCTGAGGTAGCATCAACAGATAGGGATGTTTTGTCGGAAGCTTACCGAAATCGAGCTTGAGCAGCGCCCGGTTGCGGTCGCGGATGGCGAAGTTTTCCAACTTCAGGGCAAGTTCAGTCAGCCGTCCTGTGACGCCGAGAGGTTCGAGCGATTCCAGCGTCTGGGCGTGAATGACGCCAGCACGCGAACTCTGAAGGCCGTGCGCCAGTCTGTCGATCAACACATGATCGACGCCGGCTTGATGCAGCGCGATGGACAGTGCCATGCCGGTCGGGCCCGCGCCAATGATCAGGACTTTCGTTGTCTCAGGCAACATTTTCTTTCTCCATTTATCAACACATGTTGACTTTCTAGCGGACGCTGTTGCATTTGTCAACAGTCGTTGGCATATGAATTTTCATGACCGAGAATCAACCGAAGAAAACCAGCAAGTCGGACCGCACGCGGGCCCACATCCTCGAGGCCGCTCGCCACCTGTTCGGCGAGCACGGCTATGACGGCGCCTCCATACGCGACGTCGCCGCGCAAGCCTCGATCGATCCGGCCATGGTGATCCGCTATTTCCGCAACAAGGACGAGCTGTTCGCGAGGGCTGCGGTCGTCGACCTGCAATTGCCGGCACTGCAAGTGATCGACCGAACTACCGTCGGCGAAACGTTGATCAGGCGTTTTCTCGAAATCTGGGAAGGTTCGGCCAGCGGTCCTGGCATGGCGATCTTGCTACGCTCGTCGACATCGCACGAATTTGCAGCCGAAAAGTTGCGCGAGGTGTTTGCCAATCAGGTGAGACCGGTGGTTGCGGCGGTCGGCGACCCCACCGATGCAGGTCGACGGGCCGGGCTTGTTTCGAGCCAGTTGCTGGGCTTGGCAATGTGCCGCTATTTGTTGCGGCTTCCGCCCGTCGTCGCCCTGTCCCATGACGAAATCATTCGGAACGTCGGGCCTACGTTGCAGCGTTATGTCACGGGAACAGATGCGCCTTGAACCATCCGGCATTGCTGGCCGGGTTCTGGTCGCCATACCGCCACTGCGCCCTGCGATGGGCGCACGCCTATATGTGCCGAAGCGACACGCAAAGGTTAAGGGCGGCTCGGCCGCGTGTGCAAAACCGGTTTCACAACCTGTGGATTCTCGGTGGAAAACCTGTTCACAACACAACATGTTGGGGCGAACAAAACAGGAATCTAGGCCTATCTCCGATTCGTCGCCGTTTCGTTCCGGCTTTGACCGGAACGTTAACGACGAAGCCCGAAACCACAGCCGGAAAAGTTAAGGCGCATTAAGAAACATCAATAATTTCATAAGCTTGGAAGAACCGGATCGCCCCGCCAGGATCGTTCCTCGGCAAAGGTTAACGAGCGCGTTCTCCCTGCATGAATCGGGCCAATCCACCGATTCAGCATGTGGTGCGTAACGTCGCCAAGAAATCCAGATGTAGCCGTGAACAAACCCTGAATCGGCGTGAGTCAGTGATTCGTCGCCGATTCGTTCCAGACTCGTTCCACCTGTTAATTCGGGAACAGAATGGCGCGTCCGAATGGAGCGTTCGGCCCGCCGTTGGAACATTCCGCTTTCGCTTCGTGCGTGAAATCCCTATGTGTGCCCTGTCACACGCGCCACCACTGGCGTGCTCCCCGGCAATGAGCGGCAGAAGCGTTATTTCCGAGCCGATGAACATCCAGCCGAAACACACTGAGCCGCTGATCCTGTCGGGCCGCGACGTGACCGCCGTGCTCGGCCCGACCAACACCGGCAAGACCCATCTCGCCATCGAGCGCATGGTGGCCCATGACAGCGGCATCATCGGCCTGCCGCTCAGGCTGCTCGCCCGCGAGGTCTATACACGCGTCTGCGAGAAGGTCGGCGCCCACAAGGTGGCGCTCATCACCGGCGAGGAGAAGATCCAGCCGGCGGGCGCGAAATACTCGGTCTGCACGGTGGAAGCCATGCCGCGCGAGACCGACGCCGCCTTCGTCGCCATCGACGAGGTCCAGCTTGCCGGCGATCTCGAACGCGGCCACATCTTCACCGACCGCATCCTGCATCTGCGCGGCCGCCAGGAGACGCTGCTGCTGGGGGCGGCCACCATGCACGGCATCCTCCAGCGCCTGCTGAAAGGCGTCTCGGTGGTGACCCGGCCACGGCTGTCGCATCTGGCCTATGCCGGGTCGAAGAAGCTGACCCGTCTGCCCAGGCGCACGGCGATCGTCGCCTTCTCCGCCGACGAGGTCTATGCCATCGCCGAACTGATCCGCCGCCAGCAGGGCGGGGCCGCCGTCGTGCTTGGCGCGCTGTCGCCCCGCACCCGCAACGCCCAGGTGGCGCTGTTCCAGGCGGGCGATGTCGACTACCTCGTCGCCACCGACGCCATTGGCATGGGGCTCAACCTCGATCTCGACCATGTCGCCTTCGCCCAGAACCGCAAATTCGATGGCTACCAGTACCGCAACCTGACCGCGGCCGAACTTGGCCAGATTGCCGGCCGCGCCGGCCGGCACCTGCGCGACGGCACCTTCGGCGTCACCGGCCAGGTCGATCCGCTGGACGAAGATCTGATCAAGAAGATCGAAGGGCATGAGTTCGACCCGGTGAAGGTGCTGCAATGGCGCACCGCGCATTTCGATTTCGCCAGCATTGATGCGCTCAAACGCTCGATCGAGACCAACGCGCCGGTCGAGGGCCTGACGCGCGCGTTGCCGGCGGTGGACGCGCAGGCGCTGGAGCACCTCTCGCGCGACGAGGAAATAAGGACGCTCGCCACCGATCCCAAGCGCGTGGCGCTGCTGTGGGAAGCCTGCGCGCTTCCCGACTACAGGAAGATCGCCCCGGCCCAGCATGCCGACCTGATCGCCTCGATCTACATGGACCTTGCCAGGCATGGCCATGTCGATGAGAATTACATGGCCGAGCAAGTGCGCCGGGCCGACACGACAGAGGGCGACATCGACACGCTGTCGCACCGCATTGCCCAGATCCGCACCTGGACTTTCGTTTCCAACCGGCCCGGCTGGCTGGCCGATCAGGCACACTGGCAGGAAAAGACGCGCGAAATCGAAGACAGATTGTCGGATGCGCTGCATGAGCGGTTGACGAAACGCTTCGTAGACCGCAGGACTTCCGTCCTCATGCGGCGCCTTAGAGAAAATACCATGCCTGAAGCCGAAATCAGCCCAACCGGAACCGTCCTCGTCGAAGGCCATCATGTCGGCGAATTGCAGGGGTTCCGCTTCACCGCCGACCAGAGCGCCGGCGGCGAGGATGCAAAGGCGGTGCGCACGGCAGCGCAGAAGGCGCTTGCAGCCGAATTCGAGGCACGGGCCGAACGGTTCGGCGCCTGCGCCAACGGCGATATCGCGCTCGGCTCCGACGGCACGCTGCGCTGGATCGGTGCGCCGATCGGCACGTTGGTGGCAGGCGACGAGGCATTGAAACCGCGGCTGGTGCTGCTGGCCGACGAGCAGCTCACCGGTCCCGCCCGCGACAAGGTCGC
>NZ_NWQG01000014.1:0-7652 GCF_002529485.1 Mesorhizobium sanjuanii | reverse complement strand
GTGCCGAGCGCTTCGTCAATTATCAGATCGAGTCCTTGCTGAAGCCGCTGGTCGACCTCAAGAACGCCGAGCAGATCACCGGCATCGGCCGCGGCATCGCCTTCCAGCTCGTCGAGCATTTTGGCCTCATCAATCGCCGCGACATCGCCGAGGAGATGAAGTCGCTTGACCAGGAGGGCCGTGCGGCGCTGCGCCGGCTGGGCGTGCGCTTCGGCGCCTACCATGTCTTCGTGCCGGCGCTGATCAAGCCGGCGCCGGCCGGACTTGTGACGCTATTGTGGGCGTTGAAGAACGACGGCAAGGACAAGCCCGGCTTCGGCGACGTGGTTCACGCGCTTGCGTCGGGCCGCACCTCGGTGGTCATCGACCCCACTTTCGACAAGACGTTCTACAAGCTCGCCGGCTACCGCAATCTCGGCCGGCGCGCGGTGCGCGTCGACATCCTTGAGCGGCTGGCCGACCTGATCCGTCCGGCGACCAATTGGAAGCCGGGTCTGGGACAGCGCCCTGATGGCGCCTACGACGGCCAATCCTTCATGGTGACGCCGCCGATGATGTCGATCCTCGGCGCCACCGCCGACGACATGGAAGAGATCCTGAAAGGTCTGGGCTACCGGGCCGAACCGAAGCCGGCGGCCGAGGTGAAGGCGCGGCTCGAAGCGCAGGATAATGCCGCGCGCGAGGCCGCCGCGGCAAAACTGGAAGAGGCCGCCCGAGCCGAGCAGGCCAAGGCGGCGGAAGCTGCGGCAACGGACGCAGCCGCGGAGGCGTCGGTCGAAGATTCTGAGCCGGCTATCGCGGCTGAAGTCACCGCCGACAGCTTGGAGCCTGTCGTCGACGGCTCGGTGGAACCTGTCGCCGAAGCGGCAGCCGAGCCAGCCGCGGAAGAGCAACCCGAAATCACGCAAGAGGCTCCGCTCGCCGCCGAGGAGCCTGCTGACGCCACGGCCGAAGCCACGGAAGAAGTTGCGCTCGCAGCAGAAGCAGTCGCTGACATCGCTGCTGCCGGAGGCGCCGACGCCCTCACCTCCCCCTCGATGGGGGAGGGTGAAGCCAGCGAGCCCACCGTGGACGCCGAGGAGCCGAAACCGATCCTGCTGTGGCGGCAGGGCCGCTTCGACCAGCGCCCTCGCCACCGCCACCACGACAATCGCGCCCGCCCACGCAACGGACAGGCTGCGCAGGGCCGAGGCGACGCGCCGGCAGGCGCAGAAGGCGCATCCCGGCCGGCCCATGAAGGCCGCCGCGACCAGCGCGACGGCGCCGGCAAGCCGCGCTTCGACCGCTCGAAGTTCAAGCCCAGGCCACAAGGCGAAGGCGCGGAACGCCGCGATGGCAAGCCGCAAGGCGAGCGTCCCGACCGCCGCGACAACAGGCCTGACTGGAAGGGCAGCCGGCAGGACGGCAAGGGCGGCGCGCCAGGCGGCAAGCCCGCCTTCCAGGCAAAACCGCGTGAGGAACGCCCGGTGCGCTTCGATCCGGACTCGCCCTTCGCCAAGCTCGCCGCGCTGCGCGACCAGCTGAAGAAATAGCTCAGTCCGGTCCGATGGTTGCTGAAGGCCGCCAGCGCATCGACAAATGGCTGTTCTTTTCACGTGCGGTGAAATCGCGCTCGCTGGCGGCGAAGCTGGTGGTGGCCGGCCGCGTCCGCATCAATCGCGACAAAGCAGCGCAGGCCTCGGATATGGTCCGGCCCGGCGACGTTCTCACCATCACGCTCGAGCGGCGCATCTTCATCTGGAAGGTGCTTGGCACGGGGACCCGGCGCGGCCCTGCCGAGGAAGCGCGCACGCTCTACGAAGACATGTCGCCGCCGCCCGCGCCGAAGGGCGAAGCAGTTCCCGACGCGATTCCGGCACTTCGCGAGGCCGGCAGCGGCCGCCCGACCAAGAAGCAACGCCGGGAAACCGACCGCCTGATCGGCGAAGACTGAGACATTGACGCCCTTTGCTGCACCAGCCCTCTGGAATTCCATTCCGGAAACACCGGTATCATCCGCAATGGCTGCCCTTGCAAGCGGTGGGCAAAGACGTTACCTCACCAAAAAAGCCCAGCAAAACTGGGGCATTCCGGAGCCGATCGATGACCTATGTCGTGACCGACAATTGCATTAAATGCAAATACATGGACTGCATCGAGGTCTGTCCGGTCGACTGTTTCTACGAAGGCGAGAACATGCTCGTCATTCATCCCGACGAGTGCATCGACTGCGGTGTCTGCGAACCGGAATGCCCGGCCGACGCGATCAAGCCGGACACCGAGCCGGGCCTCGACAAATGGCTGCAGATCAACACCGAATACGCCGAAAAATGGCCCAACATCACGGCCAAGAAAGAGCCTCCGGCAGACGCCAAAACCTTCGATGGCGAGGCAGGAAAGTTCGAGAAATATTTCTCCGCCGAGCCTGGCGAGGGCGATTGACGGTACGCCAACCGGGGTGGGATTACGTGGCGTAATGGCCATGATACATTAACTGCCTGACAGGCAGCGATTGTGCTCGGCCTTCGCTTATGCAGCAAAACCTTGATTCTTCCGACTTTTTGTGCTACATGAGCGAAACATGCCGGTGACACAACGTCGATTTATGGCGCCAACGCCCCAAATCACTGAAAGGTGAATTTCTCAATCCGGACCAGAGCAATCTGGGGCAGGCGGTCGCGATTATGCGGTTTGCCGGTCCTGGCTTTTCCGGTGGGTTCATCTGTTGTGCGGCTAACGGTCGGCAACCCGACCGCACGAGTTCAGCCGGCGCCGCCATGCCGGCACCACAACAAGGAGTTCACGGCGTAATGGCAACGATCACCCCGCAGAAGAAGTCCACCGCAGCACGTCACGGTTTCAAGACCGGCGAGTACATTGTCTATCCGGCGCATGGCGTCGGCCAGATCGTCTCGATCGACGAGCAGGAAGTTGCGGGCCACAAGCTGGAGCTGTTCGTCATTGATTTCCAGAAAGACAAGATGCGCCTGAAGGTTCCGGTCGCCAAGGCGACCTCCATCGGCATGCGCAAGCTGTCGGAAGAGGATTATGTCGAGCGCGCCCTGAAGGTCGTGCAGGGTCGCGCCCGCGTCAAGCGCACCATGTGGTCGCGCCGCGCCCAGGAGTATGATGCCAAGATCAATTCCGGCGATCTGATCTCGATCTCGGAAGTGGTGCGCGACCTCTACCGCGCCGACAACCAGCCGGAGCAGTCCTATTCCGAACGCCAGCTCTATGAGGCGGCGCTCGACCGCATGGCGCGCGAGATCGCCGCCGTCAACCGCATGTCGGAAACCGAAGCGGTGCGCCTCATCGAGGTGAACCTCAACAAGGGTCCCAAGCGCGGCGCCAAGGCCGACAACGAGGAAGCCGAGCAGGAAGAAGCTGCCTGAAGCTTTTTCGCTTCTGCGTTCTGAAAAACCCGGCCTTGCGCCGGGTTTTTGTTTTTGAGGGCCGCAGACGCCCGGGAGGCCTACCCCTCGCCGCCAGCTTCCTTCATTGCCTCTTGTTTCAGCGTGGCGATGAACCGCTTGGTCCGTTGCCGCTCCGGATTGCTGAACAGCACGGCCGCCGGACCCTTTTCGACGATGACACCGGCGTCGAGAAACACCACTTCCTGCGCGATCTTGGAGGCGAGCCTGAGATCATGCGTCGCCATCACCATGGTCGTGCCCTCGCTGGCGAGCTGGCCGAGCACGTCGACCACCTCCTGCGCCAGTTCGGGATCAAGCGCCGAGGTCGGCTCGTCGCAGAGCAGCACTTTCGGCGATGGCGCCAGCGCCCGGGCAATCGCCACGCGCTGTTGCTGACCGCCCGACAGCGTTGCCGGCCAGGCGTCGGCCTTGTGCGCCATCCCGACCTTTTCCAGCAGCGCAAGCGCCCGCTCGCGCGCCCGCTCGGTTGGCCATTTGAGCACGGTAACCAGCCCTTCCATGACATTCTCGATCGCGGTGCGATGCGGAAACAGCTGGAAATTCTGGAACACCATGCCGGTCTGCAACCGCAGGCGTTGGATGTCCCTCGTGGAGACCTTGATACCGGGACGGAATTCCAGTGTCTCGTCGCCGATGCGCACAGTGCCCGAGGTCGGGATCTCCAGCAGGTTGATGCAGCGCAGAAGCGTGCTTTTGCCGCCGCCCGAGGGGCCGACAAGGGCGGTGACGCTGCCTTCCTCGATGCTGACGGTCACCCCCTTCAGCACGAGATTGTCGCCAAAGCGCTTCTCGATATCGGTGAGGCCGATCATGATCGCGCCTCCAGGAAACCGCCATAGCGATTGAGGCGAACCTCCAGCCGCGCTTGCAGTGCCGACAGCACGGAACTCATGACGAGGTAGAGGATCGCCGCCTCGACATAGAGGATCAGCGGCTCATAGGTGGTGGCGACGATGCGCTGCGCTGCCTGGAACATTTCCGGCACCGTGATGGCGGCGGCCAGCGACGTGTCCTTGACCAGCGAGATGAAGGTGTTGGACAGAGGCGGCACCGCGACGCGGCCGGCTTGCGGGAGAATCGTGCGCCGCATCGCCTGGCTCCAGGTCATGCCGATCGAATAGGCCGCCTCCCACTGCCCCTTCGGCACCGAGCCGATCACGGCGCGGATGATTTCCGACGTGTAGGCGCCGATGTTGAGGGTGAAGCCGATCAGCGCCGCCGGAAAGGCGTCGAGCAGGATGCCGACCGAGGGCAGGCCGTAGAAGATCAGGAAGAGCTGCACCAGAAGCGGCGTGCCGCGGAAGATCCAGACATAGAAGCGGACCACCGCGACCAAAGGTTTCGGGCCGAACAGCCGGATAAGCGCCGCGACCAGCCCGACGAACAGGCCGAAGGCGAATGACAGCAGCGTCAGCGGCACGGTGAAGATCAGCGCCGCCCACAACAGCGTCGGCAATGAATCCAGCATCAATTGCAGCCAGTGCGGCACGGGGGGCTCCTCCTAATGCATATCGCGCAAAAGGTGCGCAGCGGTTTTGCGATAACGTGTCGCGTGAAGCCGTTCAAACACGACGCGCTTTGGCAAGACCGCCCTGCCTATCATGCGAAAAGCGGCGAGCCGTCAAAGACGGCTCGCCGCGAACAGTTCGGGCTGGCCGGCGATCCGCCCGCCCAGTGATTGCGTTACTTCGAAACGTCCTGACCAAAATAGGTGTCGGCGATCTTCTGGTAGGTGCCGTCGGCCTTGATGTCGGCCAGCGCCTTGTTGATGGCGGCGACCAGCTCCGGATCGCCCTTGCGCACGATAACGCCGGAATAGTCGGCGTTTTCTTCCTGCGCGGCGATCTTCACATTGGCGTCGGGCTTGTGCTTCTTGAAGTCGAGAAAGGACAGGCTGTCATTGATGGTGGCGTCGGCGCGGCCGGTAAGCAAGAGCTGGATCGACTGGTCGAAGCCGTCGGTGCCAACGAGTTCGGCGCCATTGGTTTCGGCAAGCTTGCCGAAATTCGAGGTCAAAGACTGCGCCGCCTTCTTGCCCTTCAGGTCGGCGAAACCCTTGATGTCGGTGTTGTCGCCGCGCACGATCAGCACCGCCTTGGAGGCGATGTAGGGATCGGAGAAGTCATATTTGGCCTTGCGCGCCTCGGTGATGCCGACCTCGTTGATGACGGCGTCGTAGCGGTTGGCGTCGAGGCCGGCGATCAGCCCGTCCCATTTGCCTTCGAGGAATTCGACCTTCACACCAAGCTTGTCGGCGATCGCCTTGGCGATCTCGACGTCGAAGCCGACGAGCGCGCCGGAAGCGTCATGATAGGTGAAGGGCGCATAGGTGCCTTCCGTGCCGACCTTGATAATGCCGGCCTGCTTGATCTGATCGAGATTGGCGCCGGCATAACCCGATGTGACGGCCAGAACCTGCAGCGTTCCCGCGATGATGAGCGACGTAAGCCATTTCATTTTTCTGTGATCCCGTCTTGGTCGGTATGCCGGCCCGTTGTGAAGAGCTGGAAAATGGCAGATGCAGGCGAGCAAAATAAGGAACTGGATTTCAAAGATAGCCTGTTTTGGAAATCCTATTCTCAAAGGCCACAGCAACTGCAGAGTGCACATCTCTGCAAATTGCCGCTGCCCTTCCCGCAACGCAACCTTGCATGGCGCGACGTCGGAACATTCCCCGACGTGGCGAGTTTTGGCTGTTGTAGGGCGCGATGTCGACATTTCAACCGCGCCCGGCAAGATCGCGGTCGCCAGTCCGTCCGCAAGCCGAACAGGAGCCGGCATGATCGAAGACACGGCAGGACGAACCATGGTCCGGGCGGCGATGCGGGCTCCCTATCTCGAGCGCGAGGAGGAGCACATTCTTGCCTTGCGCTGGAAGCAAGACAACGATCAGCACGCGCTGCACTGTATCACCATGGCGCATATGCGCCTTGTCATCTCCATGGCCTCTAAATTCCGTCATTACGGCCTGCCGCTCGGCGATTTGATCCAGGAAGGCCATGTCGGTCTGCTCGAAGCCGCGGCGCGTTTCGAGCCTGAGCGCGAGGTCCGCTTTTCGACCTATGCGACATGGTGGATCCGCGCCTCGATGCAGGACTATATCCTGCGCAACTGGTCGATCGTGCGCGGTGGCACCAGCTCGGCGCAAAAGGCGCTGTTTTTCAATCTGCGGCGCCTGCGCGCCCGGCTGGCGAATGGCGCCGAACCGCTCTCCAATGCCTCGCTCTACCGCGAGGTGTCGGTGGCGCTTGGCGTCTCTGAAGCCGACGTGGCGATGATGGATTCCCGCCTCTCGGCGCCGGATTCTTCGCTCAACCAGCCGCTCGCAGACGATGCCGGTGCGACGGAACGGATGGAGTTCCTGGTTTCGGATGATCCGTTGCCGGATGAGATCGTCGGCGAGACGATCGATGTCGAACGCCGCTCAGTCTGGTTGAAGACGGCGCTCGGCGCGCTCAATGCCCGCGAGCTCAGGATCATCGAGGAGCGCCGGCTGAGCGACGAGGGCGCCACGCTCGAATCGCTCGGCGAGGCGCTCGGCATCTCCAAGGAGCGTGTTCGCCAGATCGAGGCGCGCGCCATGGAGAAGCTGAAAATAGCGCTGGTCGAGCAGAATCCGGAATTCATGGCAGCGTAGGTTTCGAGCCGCTCGAACCTGCCCGAGCGACCACCATCGGCAACGCGCATTGGCCGGCGCTATCTGTCCGTGACGATCTTGACTTTGTCGCCGGCCGAAACCGCAGCGCCCGGCGATAGCGCATTGATCACCCGGAAAAGATCGAGCTTGCGATCGACGCCGACCATCTGCGCGGCGAGCGAACCCATGTTCTGGCCCGGCTGGACCGTGACGACGCGGATATGCAGCGGCTTCAGCGCCGCCTTCTCGGCCGCGCTCAGGATGCGGAAGGAGCCGCTGACCGAACGCGCCACTCCATCAAGTGTGGTGCTGGCGGACGGGGCTGCCGTCAACAGCCGGTAGACCTGGCCGCCGGCGCGGATCACCGCGATGTCGAACTGCCAGCCTTCGGCGCCGGCATGTGCGGTCGCCGCCTCATTGCCGTTGATCGTTTCCTGTTTCACGCTGCTGTCGTCGAGACCGGCCACCCAGCCGCTGCGGATGTAGTCGGTCAGCGAGCGGGTCTTGTCGATCGACACGCCGTCGAAGCGGATCGCCATGTCGCCCGGCCCGGTCGCCGTCACCGCCGCCGCCGAATTATCGATGACGAAGCCGTCCGGCAC
>NZ_NWQG01000013.1:0-82865 GCF_002529485.1 Mesorhizobium sanjuanii | reverse complement strand
GTATTCCGGGATGACTTGAGGTCAATTGCGCAGATAGGGTACCTTCTTACAGAAAATCAACCCGGTCACATCGCTACTGCACGGTGAAGCCGCCTTGCCGAGGTAAGATGAAGCTGCAAGTCTAAAAGGGCCTGGGACAAACGATACAGCCTGAGATGCTCGTGCGGCCAGAACGCTCGGACAATGCATTCGAGCAAAGAGGGATATCCGTGACGGGCGGCGAGAGCGCTCGACGGTCGCCACAACTCATTCGGCGCCAGCCGGAACACGAGCCGAGCCGACCGGTGCGCAGAGGCTGGTTGCCGCGCCGATCAAGTCGGACACGTCCGCCTCGGTCGTCGCGAAAGAGGTGACGAACCTCACGATTCCGGGCTCCCAGCGATCATGGTAGAAGCGGAATCCCATGTCGAGGAGCCCTCGGATCAGG
Organism: Mesorhizobium sanjuanii; assembly: GCF_002529485.1. NCBI lineage: Bacteria > Pseudomonadati > Pseudomonadota > Alphaproteobacteria > Hyphomicrobiales > Phyllobacteriaceae > Mesorhizobium > Mesorhizobium sanjuanii. Next base: position 82,438 of record NZ_NWQG01000013.1, on the reverse strand, counting down.
GGCGTGGGAAGTCGGCAGAACAGGATGTTGGCCTCGGGGCGCTGCTGGATTTTCACGCCCGGCACCAGGGCCAACCCCCGCGCGAGCGCCGATGCCATCGAATTGGCATGGGTCGCGTTGCGAAGCCAGACGCCGTCCCTCAGATAATGGTCCATTTGCGCCGCCATGAAGCGCATCTTGGAACTCAACTGGCCGGCTCGCTTTTGGCGAAAAGCTATCGTGCTCGCGAGATCTCTGCGGAACGAGACGACCGCATCGACCCCAAACGTTCCATTCTTGGTGGCGCCAAATGACACAAGGTCGACGCCGGCCTTCCACGTCATCTCGGCCGGCGAGCAGCGCAGAGTGACGAGGGCGTTGGCGAAGCGAGCACCGTCCATGTGGAGCGGCAGGTTCGCTGACCGGCAGATATGTCCGATCGCCTTGATTTCGTCGAGCGCGTAGACCGATCCCATCTCGGTCGCCTGCGTGATGCTGACGCTGGAGGGCTGGACCGAGTGGATATCGCCCGCCATACGCGTTGCATTGGCCGCCAAGGCGTCGATGTCGATTTTGCCGGCCCCGCCTGGAAGCTGCACCAACTTCGCACCGGCGGTGTAGAACTCCGGCGCGCCGCACTCGTCGCGGTTGATGTGCGCGTCGGCGTGCGAGAGGATGCTGCCCCATGGCGGGGTAATCGCCGCGAGCGCCAGCGCGTTCGCCGCCGACCCCGTCGAAACGAGGAACACGTCGACCGCATGCTCGAACAGCTCGGCGAGCTGGCGCTCGACGGTATGCGTCAGCTCATCGTTGCCGTAGGGAGCCGCCTGACCCGACGCGCATGCGGTGATGGCTGCGATCACCTCGGGGGAGACGCCGGCGATGTTGTCGCTGGTGAAGCCGCGGGGGCGGGTCTGCTTGCTTTCGTTCATGGTCTTGACGCTCTTTTCTGCCATTGAGCGTCCAAGCTAGACGGTTCGCCACGCGCTATATTGAACGATATTCAAACCGAGAGGTAACGTGCCGGCGTCACCCCCAACACGGCCTTGAAATGCCGGGTCAGGTGGCTCTGGTCCGCGAACCCGACCGCGACGGCGACTTCGGCGACCTGCTGACCTCGCCTCAGCAGCCGTCGCGCCTCGTCAATGCGAACCTGGATCAGGTAGCGGGTGGGGGGCAACCCGAAATGCGCCTTGAAGCCATCGATCAACGTCGCCTTGGAGCATCCGGCGAGGGCGGCCAGGGCGGCGAGCTGCAGAACTTCGTCAAAGTGGGCATGGATGAAGTCACGCACGTCGCGGAACCTCGACGGCACGAATTTTGGCTCTGCAACGCGCGACCTGCCGACTTGTGCGAGGACGTGGGGCAGGAAACGGATTAGATACTCCTCGATCTCCAGTGCCGAGCTATGCCCATGCTCAAGCAGGCGCCAAAACGCGCTGAGGCCGTGTGCAACTGGGGCATTCTCCTGGAACGGGCTTTTGAAGTCGATCGTTCCGGGTTCGTTTTGGCCGCTGTCCTCAAGGACTTGCCGGACAAGGCCTTCGGGCATGTAGAAGATCTTCTGGGTCCAGCCAAGATCGTCACCAGCACCCCCGAAATGCGGTTCGCCGGGCGCGAAGGTCGCGATGGTGCCGCTACCGGCGTGCCAAACCTCACCTCGGCACCAGACATCGTGGACGCCTCGCTCGATCAGCCCGATTAGATACTCGTTGTGGACATGCTTGGAGAAATCCTGCCGGTGATAGTCCGCCGCCAGGTAATCGAGCCCGCCAAGGACATCGGAGTGCTTCATCACCGCACGATTGCGCGGCGGCCGGCCCGGGGGTTGAGAGCGACTACGCGCCTTTTCGTCGCATTCTACGGCGGTATCGGCCACTTGATGATCAATCCAGGTCGGTCGTCACAACGATATCGTGCTCTCGTAGCGAATTTCAAACCGAAGCAGGATTAATTGCCGCAAGAAGAGGGGCCTGCTGCAGGGGGGCAGCGGATTGGCGGGATTAATCGTGTTTCAAGCTTGGGATGTGGACCCGAGCGACGCGTGGCCGGATGGCCGATATCAAGAAGAAGACCAAGCGCTATCCCCTCCGATCTGACGCATGAGGAATGGTCGCGGATACAACCGTTCCTGCCGGGCGCGGCCAAGACCGGGCGGCGCGTGGCGACGGAGCTGCGCGAGGGCTTGAACGCGATCCGCTACAAGCCCGATCGCGTGGCGGCTGGCGCATGCTGCCAAAGGATTTCCTGCCCATATCGGTCGCGGTCGAGACGCCTTACGGACACGCCCACGGACTGCGCCAACTGGCTGGAACGTCCCCCCGCCTGACGGCGAAGCAGCAGGCGACGATCAAGGCGCTGAGCGCAGAATACGCCAGAGTACGAGCGTGCCAACGAACTGGCGGCCGATGTTGACGAACGGCTACCGGGGGCGGCCACGGCTACACTCATTGTCGGATCTTCGACGAAGTCGGACATGAGACACAGCGCTATCAGAATGATCGCGTTGTTTTGCAATGATTTTCTCATTTGGCACGACACATGCGGGGGCTCTCCCGCATGAGCGCTCCGTCAATCTCGATTGATGCGAGCAGGATTCAATCAAGGCGCAGTGCGTCGCTTCTGAAGATCAAGGAGAGAAAAGTATGGCGAGAGCGCGAATTGGCGTGGCGCGGGCAATGACAGCGGCTGTCGTCCTCATCGTTGCGGGACAGGCCGGCGCGGCAGATGTTCATCAAGCCGCGAGCGTCCCGCAGGCAGAAGCCTGCGTCGCGGAAGCGCCAAGCCCCTGGCAGATCCGCCTGCGTGCGTTGGGGGTGATCACCGAGGATTCGGGCTATGTCAATGCGGTGCCCGGCTCCGGTCTTTCGTATTCGAACACCGTGACGCCGGAACTCGATATTTCGTACTTCTTCACGGACAACATCGCCGCCGAACTCATACTCGGCACCACCTATGCCAACATCGATGGCCAAGGTGCGATCGGCGGGCTGGGCAAGGTCGGCAAGGTTTGGCTGCTGCCGCCAACGGTGACATTGCAGTATCATTTTACCGATTTCGGCGCCTTCGAGCCCTATATCGGCGCCGGCGTGAACTATACGATCTTCTATCATCAGCAAGTCGGCAGCGCCGATGATCTCAAGGTTAAGAACACATTCGGCGCCGCGCTGCAGGTCGGATTCGACTACATGGTGGACCAGCACTGGGGCGTCAACTTCGACGTGAAGAAGCTTTTCCTCAAGCCCGACTTCGACGTCACTGTCGCCGGCGCCAAGCTCACGGGCAAGGCCAAGCTCGATCCCTGGTTGATAGGCGCAGGTCTCACCTACCGCTTCTGAGGACGAACCACACAAAAGGGGCACTTTCGAAGTCCGCGCGCGGATCATCCGTGCCGAGAAGTGGACCCGCGATGGTTCTTAAAGGAGTTGTTGGCATGCGCGTAGAAAACGATCATTGCGACGTGATCGGTGTGCCGGCCGCTCCCACGCAACTTGATCGTCTTTCTTCTGCGATTCTGCAGCAGGGGGGGATGGCGCGAGTGTCGCTGCCAGGCGGTGTGGTGGCCTGGGCGGCAGGCCGTCACCAGACGATCAGGCAGATGCTTTCCGACCACCGTTTCAACAAGGACTGGCGACAGTGGCGGGCGCTGCAGGACGGCGAGATTCCCGAGGATCATCCGCTGATCGGGATATGCAAAGTGGACAACATGACCACGGCGCACGGCGCCGATCACCGTCGCTTGCGCGGCCTGCTGTCCAGCAGCTTCGCGCCCAGTCGTATCGCCTTGCTGGCGCCACGGATCGAACAATGCGTCGATCGACTCCTGGCCGAGATGGCGCAGCGCGGCGGCAGTGCCGATCTGATTTGCGAGTTCGCCGTTCCGCTGCCCACCAACGTGATTGCCGAACTGTTCGGTTTGCCGGACGAACAGCGTGAAGAGATCGTCGCGCTCACCTACAGCCTGGCCAACACCTCCGCCACAGCCGAAGAGGTGCGACAGACGCGGCAGCGCATCCCGGAGTTCTTCCGTCGCCTTATCGCGCTCAAGCGGGGCCAGCTCGGCGATGATCTGGCTTCGGCCCTGATCGTCGCCCGCGACAAAGGCGAGCTCGTTTCCGACACCGAGCTCATCGACATGCTGTTCATGGTGCTCTCTGCGGGCTTCGTGACCACCGCCGGCGTCATCGGCAATGGCGTGCTGGCATTGCTGACGCATCCGCAGCAACTGCACTTGGTGCGCAGCGGCCAAGTTCCGTGGTCACAGGCGATCGAGGAGATCCTGCGCTGGGGCAGCTCAGCGGCCAATCTGCCGTTCCGCTATGCCACCCAGGACGTGGAGATCGACGGATGCATGGTCCGCCGCGGCGATGCCGTCCTGATGGCGTTCCATGCGGCGAACCGGGACGAAAAGGCCTTCGGTCCCGGCGCCGACAGGTTCGATGTCACCCGGCGGCACAACCCGCATTTGTCATTCGGCGAGGGGCCGCATTCCTGCCTGGGCGCTGCGCTGGCGCGCCTGGAATTGCGCTGCGCCTTCCCCGCGCTGTTCGGGCGGCTGGAGGATCTGGCGCTGACCATCGCTGCGGAGGACGTCGTCTACATGCCGTCTTACGTCATTCGCTGCCCGCAGCGTCTGCCGGTCACCTTCCGCGCTTCCATCGCTTAGAGAGTCCGGCATTCACCCCGGATTCGGTGATTCTCGGTTCGCCGGGATGGCTGGTCTCGCACGAGGGGGCGAGCATGCCCGGTTACGCACGATCGTGGCGCCGGCCTTCAGCAACCGCAGGGCGAAGCTGCTCGCGCAGCAGGTCGAGGCGATCGCCGCGCAATTGTTCGAGACGCTGGCGGCCCAGCCCCAGCCCGCCGACCTGAGGCGCCACCTCTCCTTTCCGCTTCCGGCCATGGTCATCAGCGCGCTGGAATGCGCAAGCACGCTGAGCGAAGCCGAGCGGGGTACAAATACTGTGATTCCCGGCGGACCGTGACAACCTGGCCCGACTTTACGCCCTTGAGCCCGGCGACCTCGATCTGATCCGGCGTCGCCGATGGGGACAAGGACCTCTCCGAGCCTGCACTGATGAGAGGCCGCATCGTATGCAGCTTTGGGCGAAAGAGACCGATCAGCACAAGGGCATTATTCGCATCATCACATAAACATCTCGTTATATGTATTGACAAGGAGCGAAGCGGCTGTGATTGTGCGCATGTCGTGGTTCTCCGCGCGGCACTGCCGTAGCGGAGCTAAGAGGGAAGCCGGTGCGATGCCGGCGCTGCCCCCGCAACTGTTAGCGGCGAGCCAAGCCCATTGGTGTCACTGAGGCGAACGGCCTCGGGAAGACGGGCAGAGGCTTTGACCCGCGAGCCAGGAGACCTGCCACGACGAACAACGTCCACGGGCGGGGTGTCTCGGTGGCCGCGGTAGCCCGGCTTCGTGCCGCCTGCTCGCGCGTTCCTTGTCCCCACGCCCCAACCATCGGGGTATGGCATGACTGTCTCTCAACGAATTCCTGTGGCGACGCTCGGCGTGCCGCGTATCGGTCGACGGCGGGAACTGAAATTCGCGCTTGAAAGCTACTGGTCCGGAAAATCTCCCGCTGCCGACCTGCTCGCGATGGCGAAGGCGCTACGCGCCGCTAGCTGGAGGGAGCAGCACGATCGCGGCGTGTCGAAAATCCCCTCCAACGATTTCTCGCTTTATGACCATGTGCTCGACACCGTTGCCATGGTCGGCGCCGTGCCGGCACGATACGCCTGGACTGACTGCGAGGTCCCACTCGATATCTATTTCGCAATGGCGCGCGGCAACCAAGATCAGGCCGCTGATTGCGGACATGCCGGTGACGAGCATGCGGCCAACGGGCATGGCCTTGCCGCGATGGAAATGACCAAATGGTTCGACACCAACTATCACTACATTGTGCCGGAACTTACCGACGATCAGAGCTTTGCCCTCTCGTCGGCGAAACCGGTCGATCATTTCCTCGAGGCCAAGGCGCTCGGCATCCACACGCGCCCGGTCCTGCTTGGACCGGTTACTTTTCTCAAGTTGGCGAAGTCACCTGAGGAAGGTTTCAACCCTATCGCGCTCCTGCCACGGCTGCTGCCCGTCTACGAGGAGCTCCTGCGGAGGCTGAAGCTCGCGGGAGCCGATTGGGTGCAGATCGATGAGCCGGCGCTCGTGGTCGATCTGGTTCCCAATGAACGGGATGCGCTCCAATTCGCCTACTGCCGGCTGTCAAAAGCAGCACCGGAGTTGAAGATCATGGTCGCTACCTATTTCGGATCGCTGGGAGACAATCTCGAGACCGCAATTTCTCTGCCCGTGGCGGGACTGCACGTCGATCTCGTGCGCGCTCCAGAGCAGTTGGAGACCGTCGGCCGGCTCGCGCAGAAGGAACTTGTGCTCTCGCTCGGACTGATCGACGGCCGCAACGTCTGGCGTGCGAACCTGCCTGCCATACTTGACCGCATCAAGCCGATCGTCGCCGGCTGGCCGCTGGACCGCGTGGAGATCGCCCCATCCTGCTCGATGCTGCATGTGCCGATCGACCTGGACATGGAGACGGAACTCGATGCGGATGTGAAGTCGTGGCTCGCCTTCGCGGCGCAAAAGACCGGCGAGCTGGTCGTGCTCGCCCGTGCCCTGGCCGAAGGCCGGGACGCGGTCGCCGCCGAACTGGAGGCGTCGGCTGAGGCTGCCGCCGTTCGCGCGACATCCGCGAAGGTGCATGATCCGCTCGTCGAAGGCCGGGTCGCCAGCATCAAGGTCGGCATGACGCGCCGGAAGAGCGCATTCGCCGTGCGCTCCAAGCTTCAGGCCGACACGTTTGGCTTGCCTTCCTTTCCCACCACGACGATCGGCTCCTTCCCGCAAACAGCCGAGGTTCGCAAGGCGCGGGCAGCCCATGCCAAAGGCGATTTGAGTTACGTCGACTATGAGGCGTTCCTGAAGAAAGAGATAGAAGCCGCCGTTCGCTGGCAAGAAGAGATCGGACTCGACGTGCTGGTCCACGGCGAATTCGAGCGCAACGATATGGTGCAGTATTTCGCTGAGCAGCTCTGCGGCTTCGCCTTCACGCAACACGGGTGGGTGCAGAGCTATGGCTCGCGCTTTGTGCGACCCCCGATCATCATTGGAGATGTGTCGCGACAAAATCCGATGACACTACACTGGTGGCGATATGCCCAGTCGCTGACGCCAAAGCCGATGAAGGGCATGCTTACCGGCCCGGTGACGATCCTCAACTGGTCCTTCGTCCGAGACGATCTTCCGCGCTCAGCCGTCTGCCGCCAGGTCGCGCTCGCCATTCGCGATGAAGCGAGCGACCTCGAAAAGGCCGGCGCCAGGATGATCCAGATCGACGAAGCGGCACTGCGCGAGGGCTTGCCGCTGCGCGAGGCCGACTGGGAGGCCTATCTCGACTGGGCCGTCGAATGCTTCCGGCTGGCTTCAACGGCGGTCGGCGATGCGACCCAGATCCACACCCATATGTGCTACTCCGAGTTCGGCGATATCGTGGACGCGATTGCCGAAATGGATGCCGATGTGATCTCCATTGAAACCTCGCGCTCGCAGATGGAACTGCTCGATACGCTTCGAACCTTCAAGTATCCGAACGGGATCGGTCCTGGCGTCTATGACATTCACTCGCCGCGGGTCCCGGAAGTGGGGGAGATTTCCAACCTCATCATGCTTGCGCGCGAGCGATTGTTGGATGGCCAACTGTGGGTGAATCCCGACTGCGGTCTCAAAACGCGCAGATGGCAGGAGGTCCGCCCTGCCCTGATGAACATGGTGGCTGCGGCACGCGCAATTCGGGAAAAATCGCAGACCGCGTAGGGCTCGCTCACCCTCCCCCGCCGGGGTCGCCGGGGTCGTGTCCCATCAGGTGGTGTAGCTCGGCGGTTACGAAGCCGCTCGCGAGCGCGCCGTTAGTAGCGAGTGAGCGGCGTGTCGGTGGTCATCGGCGCTTTCCGGTAGGGTTTGGTTGTTGACGCCAACCCATTTCGGAAGGACCACCGATGACCGACGACATGATGAACCTGCGCACGCTCGTGGAGAAGACCCCGGATGCCGATCTGCTGCGCGAGATGATCGGCTTTGCCGCCGAGCGGCTTATGGAGCTGGAGGTGGGCGCGGCCACCGACGCCGGCTATGGCGAGAAGACCCCGCTGCGGCTCGCCCAGCGCAATGGGTACCGCGACCGGGACTGGGAGACGCGGGCCGGCACGGTTGAGCTGCGCATCCCGAAGCTCAGGAAGGGAAGCTACTTCCCGGGTTTCCTCGAACCGCGCCGCATGGCCGAGAAGGCGCTGACCGCCGTCATCCAGGAACTTATGTGCAAGGCATCTCGACCCGGTCGGTTGACGACTTGGTCAAGGCCATGGGGATGAGCGGCATCTCCAAGAGCCAGGTCTCGCGGCTGTGCGAGGAGATCGACGGCAAGGTGAAGGCCTTCCTTGAGCGGCCGATCGAGGGCGATTGGCCATACCTGTGGATCGACGCCACTTACCTGAAGGTCCGCCGCGGTGGGCGGATCGTCTCGGTCGCCGTCATCATCGCCGTCGGCGTCAACGCGGACGGCCGGCGCGAGGTGCTTGGCATGGAGATCGGCACGTCGGAGGCCGAGCCGATCTGGACCGAGTTCCTGCGCAAGCTGACCCGTCGCGGCCTGCGCGGCGTCAAGCTCGTCGTCTCCGACGCACATGAAGGCCTCAAGGCGGCTGTCACCAAGGTGCTCAGCGCCACTTGGCAGAGGTGCCGCGTCCACTCCATGAGGAACGTGCTGGCGCACGCCGGCAAGAGCGGCCGCAGGGTCGTCTCGGCCTTCATCGCCACCGCTTTCGCCCAGGAAACGCCCGAGGCCGCAAGCGCCCAATGGCGCGCCGTCGCCGACCAGATCCGGCCGAAGGTGCCGAAGCTGGCGACAATCATGGATGACGCCGAGCCCGACGTGCTGGCCTACATGACCGTCCCGAAGGAACATCGCGCCAAGCTCCACTCGACGAATCCGATCGAGCGTCTCAACGGCGAGATCAAGCGGCGCACCGAGGTCGTCGGAATCTTCCCGAACGACGATGCGATCGTGCGCCTCGTCGGCGCTATCCTGCTCGAACAGAACGATGAATGGGCAGTGCAGCGGGCCAGATACATGACCCTGGAAACGATCAGCCAGATGAGCGATGATCCCCTCATCAGCCTGCCAGCCGTGGCACGCTGATCAGCCCGGCCCATGCCGGAGAGCACGGCGACCAATGCCGCCAGCTACACCACGCCCCGGGACACGATCCTCGCCGGCGGTGAGCGGCGACTCCACACTCGGAAGATCTAGTCTAGGGAAGTCCATCCGGCGCACCCAAGGAAATCGAGCTGCCGAAGCGCCTCGGCAACCTTGGCCTGGCGGAGGCCCTTGTCATGGCGCGTCGAAGTCAGCTGTTCCAGAGGCCGCCGTTGGCGGACGATCGAAGGAGGCTTGGGCCTCAAATGAGCCGGCCAGAAACGAGACGGCTCACAGCCAGCCAGTTTCGGATTATTCCCTTTTGGGATCATCCAGTATCACTATCGTCTCCCCGATCTTGATCGCCGAAACCCCGCTCCCGACCATCGGGAGAGGCATTGGCGATCACGCGGCGCCGGTCCGCGGAGCGTGTTCCGGGAAACCGGATGCAGGGCCAAGCTGGGGGAAGGTTCAAACGGCACTTCTGGAGACTTTTGAGGCGGCATCGACGCTCCACCATCTGCAGCGGGCCAACTCCCGCTCAATGGCCCGGTCTGCCTCTGTTTCCAATCACGATCACCGCGACGGCGAAGCCGAGCGGCCGCAGCTGGCTGGCGGACCCCCGTGTTTTGATGGTGAAGATCCGGCGCCGGACCAGGAAAGCCATCGCGGAAAGTGCGGGGTTGGCTTGCTCCTGGCCGATGCCGGCAAAGGTGTTCGGACCGCGCCCAATCGCGATGCGCAGATGCCCGAAATTCATGAGCGGCGTCCTAAATCTCAATCGCTGCGCAGAATGCGTGCTTCGAGCGCGGCTGCGACGAAAGCTCGTCGGGCGGCTGGTGGATGGGTCTTACCGCGTAACACCTGCAGGCAGGTGTCCATCGCGATCCTGCGTTTGTCGGTCTCATGATGCAGATCCCGCAGCAAGATAGCGGCCGCGTCTTTGACGTCGGACACAACACGCTCCGAGCTGCGGCGGCTAAGCTGAACAACGACTGGCCTCTCAAATCTGATCAACCCGGTCATCCCCCTCCTCCACAGCCACTATGCGGCAAACAGCCCGGGTCGCATTTCTTTACTCAGCCGAACGCGACGGCTGCATCTGCGCCACTGAGCTTGCGTGCGACCTGCGGTTTTGCAGTCGGTGGTGAGGAACAGCTTCTCATTCGCGTGGTCTAGCTGTGAAACCTGGACATAGTGCACCCTTTGACGCGCCTCGCCAGTCTCAAACAAGTCGTCGAGGTCTACACCTGCACTTTTCCACTGCCCGATCTGCAGGCGGCGATCCACTGCATCGCGGAGGTTGCATCTTCCAATATGGCGACCCGCTTCGCAAAACCGAAAAAGGCGTTGCGCGCCGTGCTTACCGGCTTGCGCCCATCGTATGCATCGTAGCATGCCCTCAGGGCGGCTTCGTGGATCAGGTCTCTGCGGTCTTCCGGCCATTCGTTGAGAAAATCGATTGCATCGGCAAGGCCGGCAATCTCTTGGATGATGTGCGTTGCGCGCCTCACGAAAAGCGGGCTGCTGAAAGCCTCAGCGTTCATTAGTTCCTCCAACCTTCCAAATAGCCAATTTGTGTGAAGAGGCGCCGCATCGACGCGAGCCGACCCTGGCACAATGTGTTGTCAGGGCGATGACGGTTCAAGAGGAAGATCCGTAACAGCGGCCGGGTGTGTAGCGATCCGCCAGCACGTCATGCAAATGGCTTGGTTGCCATCAAACGCGGTCGTCACTATTAAGCTATGAAGTGATTCTTAACCGGCTAGTCTAATTCCGCAGGAGCGTTTTCATGACCGACGAAACCGAGAGCAAAGCTGACAACCTCATCGAACTCACCGCCCATGTCGTCTCAGCCTATGTTTCGAACAATCCGGTTCCCGTCGGTGAACTGCCTGGGCTTATCGGCCAGATCCACATCGCATTGAAAGGCACTGCTGGTGGCGCCGCACCAGAAAAGCCGGAAGCTCTCAAGCCTGCCGTACCGATCAGGAAATCGGTTATGCCCGATTACATCGTCAGCCTTGAGGACGGTAAGAAGTTCAAGTCGCTCAAGCGTCACCTGGCTACCCACTATGGCCTTACGCCCGACGAATATCGCGCGAAATGGGGGCTGCCGGCGGACTATCCCATGGTGGCGCCGAATTACGCTGCGGCGCGCTCGGCATTGGCCAAGACCATGGGTCTGGGCCGCAAGCCGAAGGAACCGGGAACGCCGGTACCTGCCAAGCGTGCCCGCAAGAAAGCCGCAGCCTGACCGCAATTTTTTAAGGATCGACTAAGCGGATCCGACATCATTTCGCACTTGCGATATAGAATTTGTGCATTGCAATATCCGCGACGATCGGTATGATCATGGTGTCGGCCATCTACTCCTCCCAGATGTGGTGCCGACGCTGAATGGGGCGCACCTCCTCCCGCGTCTCATTCGAAATAGAGCCCGCTGCCACCTCCTCCCGGTAGCGGGCCTTTTCTTTGTCTGAGGCGCGATTTCGGTGGGGCCAACGCCTTTGGCTCTAAGCGAGCCGAATGCTCCGAACTTCCAGGCCTTTCTTGCCCTGCCCGCATTGGACAAACACCTTCTGACCCTCCATCAGCATGCTCAGTCCTGAGCGGGTCAGCGCGGTGGCATGTCTGGTGTTGTCAAGTGTGCGACAGAAGAGTGTTCAGCCGAACCCTTAGCTGGATTTAGCTAAATCGTTGACCAAACAGCATATCTAACCTCATTGTCATCCTGCGAGAGTTGGCACGAATCTTGAGCGTTGATGCGGGGCGGCGGCAAAAACCGCCGACCGGCTGTGCGGCACGTGCAGGTGCTGTATTCAGCACCGCTCGGCGCGTGCCGCCGCCGGCATCGACAAGCGTGTGACGGTCCACACGCTCAGGCATAGCTTCGCCACGCATTTGCTGGAGAACGGCACCGACATTCGCATTATTCAAGGTGCTGCTCGGCCACAACACCCTCGGCGAAGGCACTCAACGCTAGGCTACCTGAGCCCGGTCGAGTTCGAGGAACAAGCTATGCTAGCTTAACCTCGTGTCCGAAAAACCGACAGCAGGCCACACGCAGCTAGCCAACGACCACCTTCCCAAGCCTTGCAACCTTCATCCATGGCCGAACGTCGGCTTCGTCGTCAATGCGTATTCCAATGGCAGTCCGAATCAGATGAAGCTTAAACTTCGTCGTACCCATACAAGTCCCAAGTGCCACCGTCGTCATTCGACGTTTTGTGTCAGCCGTGTCCGATCGAAGACGTTTATGTTCGGGACGGGACACACTGGGGCACAAATATTCCGCCGGCGCGGCGTGAAACATCCGGGTTTGTGCCTCTTACTCGTACGATTCTTCGGTGGCACGCGGATTGCATGGGACAGGGTGAAGAGCCGTCACGACCATAGTGGCCCGGCAGTGTCCGACGGAGGAGGTCTATATGAGACTTGCTCGAACAATCCAACATCCAAGGAGTAGCTCATGCGGGTAGCTGTAGTATGGAACCACGATCATGCGGGCGTGATCAACCGGTTCGGTCAGCCGGTTCAGGAGGTCTGCGACCGCCAGGAGGTCGAAAGCTTGCTGGCGGCATTGCAAGAAGGCGGTCACGAGACGCTGCTGTGCGAAGGCGACAAGGAGCTGCTCGCTACGCTGGAGCGGTTCATGCCTCCTGATCCGCAATCCCGCCCCTCCGGAATTGTCTTCAATAGGGCCAGCGGAATTCAAGGCGAGAGCCGTTTCAGCCAAGTTCCAGCCATGCTTGAGTTGGCCGGCGTTCCATATACTGGATCGAGCCCGCTTGGACACGGCCTGTCGATGGACAAGCTCATCGCCAAGACGCTGATCCGCGATCGCGGTGTGCCGACGCCTAACTTCCGCGTGATGCGTAACGGCACCGACAGTACCGGTGACCTGCGGTTTCCTTTGGTAGTGAAGTCTCGTTGCGGAACCAGTAGCTTCGGATTGCAGCTGGCACATGAGCCTGCTCAGTTGGATGAGGCCGTAGAAATAATCCGCACTCGATACCGGCAAGATGCGCTCGTGGAGGAATACATCGAGGGGCGGGAAATCACCGTGGCGCTGCTGGGAAACGACGAGCTCGAACTGTTGCCTCTGGTGGAGCAGGACTTTGGCGACCGAAAAATCCGTATGATGACTTGGGAGGCGAAGTTTATGGCGGACGGGCCGCAGAAAATTTGCCCGGCTCAAATAGGAAGCAAACTTGCGGCAAGGCTGCGGGATGTTTCGGTTGCGAGTTTCCATGCCTGCCAATGCCGGGACTACGCTCGCGTTGATTTCCGGATCGACCACTCTGGCCAGCCCTTCGTCCTGGACGTCAACGCAGATCCGGCACTCGGCATGGGTACTTCATATCCCCTAGCCGCGATGGCCGCCGGATACAGCTTCTCAAACTTGGTCAACCGCATCCTCGATGTCGCCCACGTGCGGTATTTCGGAGTCGGCATCCCCAAGGCCTGACACGCGCCGAATCGCGACCAGCGGAAGAGCGGCGCGGCGCGTGCCCAAGGACTGCTAGGCAGCGGGCAGGATCTATCTCAGGCTCCCCGTCGACACGGCCAATGAGACGGCCAAGGCTTTCTATGAAAGCTCGGCATCGGCCCGTCGAGTTGCGAGCAGGTCCAGAAGACCAGCGGCAAGGCCTTCTTCGCCTTTGCCGATGCGCCAGAGGAGTGACGATGAAAGCCTTCTACGCCAATGAACAAAAACGCCACAAGCCCAAAGCGTACCTCTCCAGCGGCACAGCCCGGCCCCACCCTGAAAAGCCGGAACGGGTCGAGATATTGTTAGCTGGCGCATCATCAGCCGGTTTGACCGTTGAACGGCCCAAGAATCATGGCCTTGGGCCGATCACCGCCGTGCACACACCCGAATATCTCGACTTCCTGGAGCACATTTTCGCGCGGTGGCAGCGCATCGATGGCGCCTCGGCAGAAGTTATCCCGAATATCCATCCAATCACCCGCAACGGCTCTTACCCCGCTTCGGCGGTCGGCCAGGCCGGCTATCATATGGCCGACACCGTGTGCCCGATCTCAACCGAGACCTGGAAGAGCGCGCTCTGGAGCGCCTGGAGCGCAGTCGAAGCCGCCGAAGCCGTGAAAGCAGGGGCGCCTTCGGCCTACGCGCTTTGCAGACCGCCCGGCCACCATGCGTTCGCTGACGTCGCTGGCGGCTTCTGCTTTATCAACAATTCGGCGGTCGCGGCGCTGGCCCTGCGCAGGAGTGCTGCGCGCGTCGCGATCCTCGACGTCGACTTACATCACGGGAACGGCACGCAAGGCATCTTCTACGCAAGGCCTGACGTGCTCACCGTCTCGCTGCATGCCGACCCGGTGTGCTTCTATCCCTTTTTCTGGGGCTACGCCAGCGAGCGCGGCGAAGGCGCCGGCCTCGGCTACAACCTCAACCTGCCGCTGCCACACAAATCCGGCGACGCGGCATTTCTAGAAGCGCTCGCAATTGCCCTCCGGCGCATTCTCGCCTTTGCGCCCGAAGCACTGGTGGTGGCGCTCGGTCTCGACGCCTTTGAGGGCGATCCGTTCGGTGGCCTGTCGGTGACGACGCTTGGCTTCTCGCGCATCGGCGAGGCGATAGCCGGGCTCGACCTGCCGACGGTCATCGTCCAGGAAGGCGGCTATCTTTGCGATGCGCTCGGTGACAACCTCACCGCTTTCCTGACCGGCTTCGGCGGTAGGAGAGGCCCTGGATGAGCGGCTCGACACCAAAGGTCTCGAAGCGCTGGCCCGGCAACAGGACATAAGCGCTCGAGATTGCCAAGGGCATCGCTGAGTCAGATTTTGAAACAAACACGGCTACTGGGCCGAACAAAGGAACTCAACAAATGAGCCGAAATCAGGCTTGTCGATGTCATCCGTCGACTTCGAATCCTTGTGGTTCTGACATAGTAAGCGAAGGAAAAGCCCAGTATACTCAATGGGCTCTTCAACCCAGTTCGTCAGTCGCGGATAGCGGGCCGACTATCTGGCTATACTGCGAGATTGGCCTTGACCTCGGAGAGGTCGTGCAGCCAAGCAGCTCCTGCGGCAGCCATCGCCGGGCCCGCGCAGCAGGCGATCGAGGGCGTTCTTGAGGAAATGCACGTAAGGGCCGTTGAACAAGTCCGTTTCAGCGGGCTGCGTCGAGACGAGATGTGATCCGCTATACGGTAGCTCAAATCAGTCATCGAACGGAGGAGGGCGGCAATGAACGCGTCCACTCTTGGGACTATGGCCGTTATCGGCAACGGGGTGATCGGACACGGAATCGCGGAGGTGTTCGCGAAGGCGGGCTGGGAGGTCTGTCTCATTGGTCGCAGCCAGGAGAGTCTCGAGAGAGCGCTCCAACGGATTGGCGCGAGCCTCAACGAATTTGTTCAGGCTGAATTGCTGAGCGCTTCGTCCGCGAAAGCAGCGGTGGCTAGGATCCGAACTTCAACCCAGTTACAAGCAACGGCAGCGGCGGAATTCGTTATCGAAGCCGTTCCTGAGGACATGGAGCTCAAGCTCGACATATTCTCCAAACTCGACGGGATCTGTCAATCCGGTACCGTCCTCGCGACTTCCAGCGGCCATCCGGCCAGTGCCGTCGACAAAGGCGTCGAGCACAAGGAGCGAGTCATTGCTGCCCATTTTTGGTATCCGCCCCAGTTGCTTCCGCTCGTTGAGGTTTGTGGCAGTCGTGCCACGACCAAGGCCGTGATCGCGCGTACATGCGCGATTCTTGGCGGGGTTGGAAAGAAGCCCGTCGTCATCGATTGCGAAGTGCCTGGATTCATCGGCAATCGCATCCAATTTGCAGCACTTCGTGAGGCTTGGGCGCTTTGGGCTGCGGGTGTTGCTTCGGCCAAAGCAATCGACTCGGTGATCCGGCATTCGATCGGACGACGGCTTGCTGTGACCGGACCAATCGAATCAGCGGATCTGGGCGGTCTTGACACAATGTATCATTTTGCTCGTTTCCTGCTGCCGTCGCTCGACACTTCGTCTGAGCCACCCGAACAGGTTGCGGCTTTAGTGCGGGGTGGGCATTGCGGAGTCCCCAGCGGCAAGGGTGTGTATGATTGGACCGAACGAGATAGCACAGGACTGCTGTCAGCACGGCGCCGTGAACTGATGCGATGGCTGCAAGTGGACCAGCAAGGATCGTGACTCTGATAACGCGCTCGGACTCGCGCAGCAACCGTACGCCAAATAGTGCAAGGCGGCACAAACCGGGGCTCAGCCGATCCGGCCCGAGATCCCGGTAGATGTCTCGGGCTTTCCTAAGAAAGGCGAATAGGATTCTTCCGGAGGCGACGGGGAATTCGCGCGGCGGTCAACGCATCTCGTTGTCGCATGTCCGACCAAGTCGGACATGCGAACAGCAGTACTAGCGCTACCATGTTGTTGTAAAAGGATTCTCTCCTTTGGCAAGGTTCATGCGTGTCCGCAAACGCGTCACCGACCGGGAGAATCGTTCATGACCACGCTCACCGACTATGCTGTTGCCGCCGTCACGTCGGAGCTCCTCGCGAAAAGCTGCAGATTGACGGCGGCGCCATCGACGAGGTCAGCATCCCTCCTCTTTTCAGCTCGAGCGAAGTTCCGATGACCCGTATTGCGGATGAGATGAGGCACGGGTTCGGCGACGCTGCATGGCAAGAGCGCCATGCTGTTACTCGCGTTGACCAGTTGCGCGAATGGATGGGAGTCGACACCGACGGCAGCCTCATCCGAGACATTCAGCTCGGCCTCGCGCGTGCGCCAATGGCGATGCGGATCACGCCTTATCTGCTGAACCTGATTGACTGGTCGAACTTCCTTCAAGACCCAATCCGCAAGCAATTCATTCCCGTTGGAAGCGAAATTCTTCCATCTCACCCGTTACTAAAAATGGATTCGTTGCATGAACGAGAAAGTTCACCTGTAGATGGACTGGTGCATCGCTACCAGGACAAAGCACTTTTGCTCGCAACGGATAGGTGCCCGGTCTATTGTCGTTTTTGCACCCGCAGTTACAGCGTTGGTCTAGACACGGACTCGGTCTCGAAGAAACGGGCGTCGCCATTCCAGATGCGCTGGAATACTATCTTGACATATCTTCGTGCGAGCCCAGCCATTGTTGACGTAGTAGTGTCGGGAGGAGATTGCTTTCGGCTCAAACCTTCCCGACTTTTGGCGATCGGCATGGGGCTTCTGTCCATCCCCTCAATTCGCCGCATCCGATTCGCGACGAAAGGCCTCGCTGTACTGCCTATGAAAGTTACAAGCGATCATGAATGGACTGATGCTCTTGTCAACATTAGCGATTTTGGTCGGGATCAGGACGTAGAAATTTCATTTCACACCCACTTCAACCACCCTGGAGAAATCACCGACTACACGATTGCGGCTGCAGAGCTTCTTTTCAAGCGGGGAATAAGGATGCGCAATCAGTCGGTTCTGCTGGCTGGTGTCAATGACGATCCCGAGGTTATGAAACAGCTCGTCAAAAAACTCTCAGACCTACATATACAGCCGTACTACGTGTACACTTGTGATCTTGTCGACGGAATCGAGCACATGCGGTGCTCGGTAAAACTAGCGTGTCAGATAGAAAAGGCCGTACGCGGGATCACGGCTGGGTATAACACTCCGTTGTTCGTCATAGATACGCCGGGAGGTGGTGGAAAGCGCGACGTCCACAGCTTCGAGCATTATGACAGACAAACAGGGCTTGCTGTATACCGGGCTCCATCTGTCCGGCCTAACCAGCTGTTCACATATCCGGATCCTTTGCAGTCTCTCTCTCCAGATGCGCAGGCGGCATGGTTAGATCCCCAGCGCGCCAAACGCATATTGAGCGATGCGGTTGAGACCGCTCGAGTAAAATCGATGGCGGTTTGAATGAGCAACTCTGCTGCATGCAAAAGAGTTATCGCGAAGCCTGAGTTTGACGAGGGCAGCGTATCCAGGAATCCGGAAGTGCAGCTATCGCCTGATGCCGTAGCACGGCCACCGTCGCACCTATTCTATCTGTCTAGCCTGCGCCGACCACTGGTCGACCGCGCCGAAGGCATCTATATGTGGACGCAGGACGGCCGCCGCTTCATCGACGGCTCTAGCGGTCCGATGGTCGCCAATATCGGCCATTCCAACCGCAACGTGCTCGACGCCATGAAGCGGCAGATGGACCGCGCCACTTTCGCCTATCGCCTGCATTTCGAGAACGAACCGGCCGAAGAACTGGCGCGTGAACTGGCTGAAAAACTGCCGGAAGGCATTGACCGCATCTTCTTCGTCTCAGGCGGTTCCGAGGCGACAGAATCCTGCATCAAGCTGGCGCGGCAATGGGCGGTCGCCACCGGCCAGGCCAGTCGCTGGAAGGTGATCACACACTTCCCCTCCTATCATGGTGGCACGCTGGGTTCGCTCTCGATCACCGGCGACGTTGCGCTGACC
Source organism: Mesorhizobium sanjuanii (assembly GCF_002529485.1). Lineage (NCBI taxonomy): Bacteria > Pseudomonadati > Pseudomonadota > Alphaproteobacteria > Hyphomicrobiales > Phyllobacteriaceae > Mesorhizobium > Mesorhizobium sanjuanii. The sequence continues at coordinate 63,809 of NZ_NWQG01000013.1, read as the reverse complement.
GAAACGTTTGAGCCGATGATGCGCGTCATGCCGACCGTGCCGGCGCCGACGGCATGGCGCGACCGGGACAACCTTTCGATGGAACAGCGCGGCATCCGTTATGCCGACATGCTGGAGGAGAAGATCCTGGCCGAAAGTCCGGAGAGCGTAGTCGCCTTCATCATGGAACCGATCGGCGGTGCGGCGACCGCAGCCCTGCTGGCGCCGGACAATTATTATGCGCGCATCCGCGAAATCTGCGACCGATACGGCATCCTGCTCATCCATGACGAAGTGATGAGCGGTGCCGGCCGCACCGGCAAATTCCTCGGCGGCGACCACTGGAACTGCAGGCCCGACATCGTCGCGCTGTCCAAGGGGCTGGGCTCCGGCTATGCGCCGCTTGGGGCGCTGGCTGCACCGATGCGGCTGGTGCAGCCGTTGCTCGCCTCCGGCGGCTTCCAGCACGGCCACACCTATGCCGGCAATCCGCTGGCCTGTGCCGCCGGGCTGGCTGTGCTCGGCGAGATGGACCGGCTCGACCTGATCGCCAATGCAGCCGCGATGGGCGATGTGCTGATGGACGAGCTGAAGGGGTTGGCGAAACGGTTTCCATTCATCGCCGACGTGCGCGGCAAGGGCCTGCTCACCGGCGCGGAAATGGTTGCCGATCCCGAGACGCTACGACCGATCGAGCGGAACAAGAACGCCACGCAGCGGCTGCTCGACCTCGCCTATGAACGCGGGTTGATCATCTATGGCCGTAGGGTCAAGGGCGGCGTCGACGGCGACAATTTCATGGTCGCGCCGCCAATGATCGTCACCAGGGAACAAGTCGGCGAGATCGTCTCCATCATCGGCGACTCGTTACAGGCGCTCGCCGGCGAACTCGAGCTGCCGGTCGAAGGGTAAAAAGCATGGCGCCGCGAAGAGTCATCATCACCTGCGCCGTCACCGGCTCGGTGCACACGCCATCCATGTCGCCCTACCTGCCACTGACGCCCGACCAGATCGCAACCGATGCGATCGCCGCAGCCGGAGCCGGTGCTTCTAGGCGGTGACCGGGTGGCGCTTTGAGGCGATGGTCCCAGATGGTAGCGTTCCTTCGCTTTCCCCTCTGTCTTGCCGAACATCTCCCCCACTTGGGGGAAAATTGGCCATCACGACGGCCTTCACCAAACTCAAAACCCGCAGGAAGAGGGCCAGCGCCCTAACTGCCGATCTCCCCAGTCCGTACACCCAAGTGGGGAGATGTTCGGCAAGACAGTGGAGAAGCGTGCTCGCGCCCTACTCTCAATGAGCACGGCCACAGCCGTGCAAACCGTCACGCTGCGCCCCGGCCGGGCCAACGACGTCGAGACCGTTCTTGCCGCGCTGCTGCGCCTCGGCACCGATAGCGGCGCGCATAAGGAAATCAAATCGATGCCAGAAGATCTGCACCGCCACGGCTTCGGCGACAAACCGGCCTTCTCGACTCTGATCGCGGAGGTGGATGACCAGTTCGCCGGCCCATGCCTGCACTTTCCGTGGCCAGGGAGTGCCGAGCTGCGGGCGGTGCCTATCTGAGGCTCTCGGTCGATACCGACAGCGAGACGGCCAAGGCCTTCTATGAAAAGCTTGGCATTGGCCGGTCGGACTATGAGCAGGTGCAAAGGATTGTCGCCGGGCTTTTTTTGCCTTTGCCGACGCGCTTGGGGGTGCGGGAAGGGCTCGCCGGCAATGGCGACGCCGAGGCCGTCCGTGATGTTAAAATCGGACGGTGCCTGGCGGTTGGGATTATGGCGCTGCGTCGGTGACGGCAACCCGAGCGGCTTGTTCGGGGCAGACGTGCGCAGAACACATTCAGAGCGGACCGGCCCCAATGGCGACGACATAGGGACAAGCTGTCATTTGATTTCAATTGGTTACACATTGTCCAGTGCCGAATAAATCCAGCACCCGCTACGTCTGCGACTAGATTGCTGCGAGCGCTCCGTCAACTGCTGAAAGGATTTCGCGCGCATCATTTTCGATCATCGGGGTGGAAAGCGCGAAGAGGCCGTAACTCGCCGAAAGTACTCCCCGATCGAGCAGACCCTTGTGGAACAGGTTGAGCTTCTTACGTTCGGACGCTCCCGGATAAACCGACCGGTAGTCCGTGATCGGCAGCGCAGTAAAATGAACCTTGAAAAGCGAGCCGAGGCCGACGCACTGTCCGTTGAGGCCATGGCGCGCCAAAGAATTCGTGATCCCTTTACGAAGCAGGGCGCCGATAGAGTCCAGATGCTCAAAGCTGGCCGGGGTCAGCGCGCGCATCGCCGCCAAGCCGGCTCGCATAGTCACTGGGTTGGCGGTGAAAGTGCCGGCGTGCGGCAAGGCAGGCTTGCCGCGGGTCGGATCGAACACTGCCATCACCTCGGCACGGCCACCGACGGCACCAACCGGAAAGCCGCCGCCGATGATTTTGCCAAGGGCCGTCAGGTCTGGTTCGATGCCCCAGAGGCCCTGCGCACCAGAGTAGCCCAGGCGGAGTGAGATCACCTCGTCGAAGATTACCAGCGAGCCGGCAGAATGAGCGATCTTGACCATCGCCCCTAGGTAGTTCTTCTGGGCGGGAATCAGTCCAGCGCGGTTCGGCATTGGGTCGATCAGAACACCCGCTATCGTTTTGCCATGCGCGTCAAAGACAGCACGCAGCGCCTCTGTATCGTTGAATGGCACCGCGATCACATCGTTAAGTACTCCTGCGGGGGTGCCTTTCGCATATGCTGTAGAGGCTGGCATGTCACCCCAATTGGCGGGCGAGCTGTCGAGGCTGACTTCCGCAAAGTCATAAGAGCCATGGTACGCGCCTTCGATCTTGACGATTTTCGGTCGACCGGTGAACGCCCGAGCCGCCTTGATCGCCATCATGACACCTTCCGTGCCAGAGTTGGCGAAGCGAACCTGCTCGACCGACGGGAGGCGCTCGACCAACAGTTCGGCAAGATCAAGCTCGCTCTCGGTGGGCGCTCCGAAAGCCGTTCCGTGGGGCATCTGACTTACCACCGCCGCCGTGACGTCGGGATGACCATAGCCATGGATCATTGCTGTGAAATTGTTGATGCAGTCGTAGTAGACGTTGCCGTCGATGTCCCAAATGTGACAACCTTCGCCGCGGTCGGCGTATATCGGAAAAGGGTCGATGAAGACAGTTGTCCGCGTATTCCCGCCCGGCATGACCTTGCGGGCACGCTCGTACATCTCGCGGGATTTCGGCATTGAATCTGGATAGTGGTGCATGATCTCGCAAATCGAAAAGAAAGAAGTTTAGGGTTGGGTCGTGAAAAGCGCTGCGATCCTCCTTCAATCACTTGGTCATGATCGTCTGGCTCTGCTCGCGCAGATACTGCGGCAAGAACCAGGTGCCGAGACCACCCTTGCCACTGACCCCAGTCCCCTTCCAGCCGCAGAACGGCTGCGCACCTGGCCACGCGCCCGTGGTCGCCCCACTCGCGCGGTTTGCATAGAGAACGCCCGCTTCGGCAAAGTCTAGGAAGTACTGCAACTCACTTTGATCATTGGTGAAGATGCCAGCCGACAAGCCGTAGGCGATGTTGTTGCCCTCGTGGAGGGCAGCGTCCAGACTGTCAAAGCTGCGGACGACCAGAAAAGGCATAAAGAGTTCCTCGCGGGTCAGCCGGCTAGGACCGTGCAGTTCGACAATCGTCGGCAACACATAATTGTCGGGAAAGCCTTGTCCCAGTGCAGCGCCCCCAAAGTGCACCGTGCCCGTGCCTTCGACTTCAGCCAACCCCGTCTTGTACCGATCGACTGTGGCGTCGCCGTAGACAGGACCCATGAAGGTCTCGGCCTTGCGAGGATCGCCCACGACCAGCTTCCCAGAAAACACTACGAGCTTGTCAATAAATTCAGCTTTGACCTTCTCATCGACGTACACGACCGAACACGCCGAGCACTTTTGCCCTTGCAAGCCGAATGCAGAACGCGCCACGCCCTGCGCCGCCCGATCGAGATCAGCTTTGCTGGTCACGTACGCGGGGTTCTTTCCGCCCATTTCTGCAATGACAGGCTTCATATATGGCAGCGTCGCCAGGTGACGGAAAATGCTCATCCCGGTCTTGTGGGAACCGGTAAATGCTACACCATCGATGCCATCCTCGGTGACAAGAAGGCGGCCCACCTCGCCGTCGCCCAGCACGATATTAAAGACACCTTCCGGCAGTCCTGCCACGCGCAGCGTTTCGGCGAGCAGCAACCCGGTCAGTGAGCAGCCGGGCGAGGGCTTGTAAACCACCGCGTTGCCCGTCAGCAGGGCGCCGGAAACCATGTTAGTTGACAAGGCCAGCGGAAAATTGAAAGGAGCGATTACCGCGAAGACGCCATATGGTTTCAAGATGCTCGCGGCCGTCTCGTTCTCGACCAGTTCGTTCATCGGCCGAACAAATCCGTTGTTCGCTTTTAATTCAGAAGCGTAATACGCGACAAAGTCGAGGCATTCCTCGGCTTCGCCGATAGCTTCTATGCGGGACTTTCCGATTTCGTAGAGCGCCGCGAGGCCAAGGTCAAACTTACGTTCCGCCAGGGCCTCAAGCCACCGTGCGCCGAATGCGAGACGATCGTCGAGTGTCGAACGATTCCACAATTTCGCGCCGGCTCGCGCAGCCTTGATCGCGGACTTGACGTCGGTCGCGGTTGATACTGGGAACTTGCCAAGAGAGATCGTCTTTTCGATAGGGCTGAGGATTTCTGTCCTTGAGCCCGTCGCGAATGGCGTTGACCAGTCGCTCGCAAGCATATTCTTCTCGAAGTCGGGCATTATTGTATCGAGGTGAGCGTGAACCGGAGAAAAATCCACTCCGATGTTCGAGTATGTCACGCGCGGAAGTTCAGCCATTTTCAGTCTCCGAAAAACGGTATTTGTACCGACCGATAATCAGGATTTCCCTTCCGTGTCAATCTAGAACACCATAAAATGGATCTAAATACCGTATTTCGGATCGCCATCGCAAGATCGATCCGGCCTCGTCTAATCCACTGAGAACCGCCCTAGGCCCGTCGCAGCTGAGCTGGGGGCGCATTTAACATACGGTCGGCAAGTAGAGGCGCCGCCCTGGTTGGCCGGCGCAGCGACTGCTTCAGAATTAGGCCGATCAGACACAATGCCGTCGGCGCAATGAAGAATGACCCATCCCTGTCGGACATGGTCGCGCCACTCGCTGCCGACGCACCCGTCGTTTCAGATGCTCGCGTTCTTCCCGCCCCAGACCCGGAGGCGCCCTCGGTCGGCGTGTCGCGTTTGCCATCGCTGCACCCGCCATCGAATAGGCGCACAGCTTACAGTGTAACGAACTTCAGATGACTAGGTCTCGATGATCTCGAAGCTATATCGCATTCGCGCGCAAACTCGCGACACCCGGAGCGATCGGCGCATATGACCGCAGTTGTTGGTTCCAGCCAGGCTCTCACGCTTCTCGCTTATAGCCTACGGTCTTTTCTTCCCATTTGGAGTAAAGACATTTGCAAACTCGGCAGCCGTCTGCTGCAGCTTCGTTACCAATAGCGAGAGCGGCTGGCTTCCCATTCTCTCAGCCGGCCCTGTCATTCCCAGGGCGTAAATTGGAGCCTGCCCTTCCATCAGAACGATAGGGCACGCGATCGTAAATAAACCTCTCACCTGCTCGCCGTTCTCAACGGCATAACCCTGCACGCGGATCCGATGGTACTCCTCCTCCAGTTCCGCTCTATCAACTATCGTGTGAGGCGTGAGTCTCTTCAGTTCAGTCTGCAAGATCGCCTCGCGCAGACTTGGTTCCTGCATGGCAGCTAAAAGCTTGCCTGTTGCCGTTGCGTGCGGAGGTAGGATGTGACCGGGAGTGACGTAGACTCCTACACTTGCATCCGGCGATTCCATAACCAGGGACCGCACGGTCGCCCCATAGAGCCGTACGATAAAGCAAGTCTCTCCGCTCTCCTCTGCGAGAGACTTGAGCAGGCGCTTGCTAGCGAGCTCAATCCACGCGGTATCTGATTGAAGGATTTGAGATAAACGCGGGCCTAGGATGAATGAGCCTCGCCGTTTGCCAGATACCAAAAGGTCGCTTGCCGCCAGGGCAGAGAGGAGCCGATTGACCGTCGTCTTCGGCAGACCCAGCATGGTCTCGAGATCACGTGTAGTCAGACCGTCCGGCGCGCTGACGACCGTTTCCAGGACCGTGACATAACGCTCCAAAGGTCCGGATTTCGGCTCGTGGATCTTGCTGACGGGCAAGTTGGCTATCCCTTCTTCGATACATCGCGTCCCGACGAAGCTAGATCGGATTCAGGGTCTCCGGTCAAGGAGGTGCAGGCGCGACCTCTGCCTTGCGATGTAATGCAAATCAGCGCGATCGGGCGATCCGTTTTGTGATCTCACGCCCCTAATGTACCCGCCAACCCCCTTGACTCCCGCGCCGCTGCGGTAATAAATCCGAAAACTGGTCACAATGTCCGAAAAGCGGGAGCCACTGGTCGATGTCAAATGTAATTCTTCCGCCCCCCGGAACCCCGGCCGGCGACGAAGAAATAGTGGTAATGACGGCTCGCGGAATGCCGCCGCTCGCTCCGGCCAGTGGCCGCGACCGCGGCGTGGGACCATTTCCTCGAATGGTTCTTCGGGGTGCGACGGTTATCGATGGCACCGGGGCTCCTCCAATGGGGCCCATCGACATCGTGGTTGAGAATGGCCGCATAACCCAGATCGTAAGTGTCGGCTTTCCCGGGTTGCCGATCGACCCAGAACGCCGCCCACCTCAAGGGGACTTCGAGGTTGACTGCCATGGGAAATGGGTAACTCCGGGATTCATCGATTCCCATGTACACATCGGTCACTTTCTCCACGCGTCGAACGGAGAGCAGGCACCTGTCGAATACGTCTATAAACTGTGGTTGGCGCACGGCATCACGACCGTCCGCGATATGTGGTCGGCAAACGGGCTGGGCTGGACGCTCCAACAAAAAGCCGCATCTGAAGCCAACGAGATCACCGCGCCCCGGATCATGGCCTATGCCGGCTTTCCATCGAACGACGAATTCCTCAACATCATTCACACGCCGGAAGAAGGGCGGACCTGGTTGCGAGGAATCGCGGAAAGAGGCGCAGACGGGGTCAAGTTCTACGGCGCCTCGCCGGCTATCTTCAAAGCCGCCCTCGAGGAATCGAAAGCGCTTGGCCTGCGCACTGGCTGTCATCACCCACAAATGGCGCTGTCCAGGCTTAACGCGCTAACGACGGCCAGCTGGGGGCTTACAAGCACCGAACACTTTTACGGTGTTCCCGAAGCCATGTTCGAGCGAACCAGCATACAGCCATACCCGGCCAACTACGATTTCATGGACGAATACCTGCGCTACAACAGCAGCAGCCAGAACTTCATACATGCGGCTGAGCCTGGCAGCACGAAGTGGAACGAAACGCTCGACCGTTTCCTCGAGCTTGACCACACGTTCGTCCCCACCCTTGCCATCCTGGAGGCCAACCGGGACCTGATGCGGGCTCGGCGCGCCGACTGGCATGACAAATATACGCATAAGAACCTGTGGGACTTTTTTGAGCCGCAGCGCCAAAACCATGGTTCGTATTGGTTTCAGTGGTCGACGCGAAACGAGGTCGAATGGAAGGAACATTTCCGTCGATGGTCTGCATTCGTGTACGACTATATGAAGAAAGGCGGGCGCGTTTGCCCGGCCAGTGACGCAGGATTCCTTTATCAAATTGATGGCTTCTGCTTCATCCGCGATCTCGAATGGTTCCAAGAAGCCGGTTTCCACCCTCTGGAAATCATCCGAGCCGCAACGATGCGCGCCTCAGAGCTCATGGGGCTGGCCGACGAAATCGGCACTGTCGAGGTAGGGAAGTGCGCCGACCTACTAGTCCACCAAGAAAATCCGCTCGGGGATTTGAAATTCCTTTATGGGACGGGCGCGCTGCGCCTCAATGACGCGACAGGTCGGTCAGAATGGCGCCGTGGCCTCCAGTATACAATACGCAACGGCGTGGTCTACGATACGGCCGAACTGCTGGCGGATGTGCGTGAGATCGTGGCGCAAAGCTGGGCTGGAGCGAACATTGACACGTTGCTGGGTCAAGACAACGTATGAGCTTCAATGCCCAACGATTCTACCCGCAAATCTTTCTGCTGACCGGCTTTCTCGGAAGCGGAAAAACTTCGCTAATCCTTGACCACATACGGGATCCAGGGACCGCGAATACTGGCGTTATTGTCAACGAGGTAGGTCAGATCGACGTGGATGGGGCGCTCATAACGACGGGGCGCACTGGGTTCCCCGTCGCGACACTCGATAACGGCTGCGTATGCTGTTCGCTCAACAGCGACCTGCCCAACGCCATCTTGGAACTGCTCGCGGAGAGGGAGGCAGCAGGAGGGCAACCGTTCGAGCGCATCATTATCGAAACGAGCGGCGTGTCGAAGCCTTCTCCCATTCTGAGATCGCTCCTAAATACCGGGATGCCTCTGCGCACAACAGTTTTGTCGACCTATGATTGCGAACAGGGGCCAGACATGACAGCTCGCTTCGAGGAAGCCGTTGCTCAGCTCGCGGCCGCGCAGACGATCGTCGTCAGCAAGGTGGATCGCGCTGACGACCTCGCATCGAGCAGGGCGAGCCAAGCCGCCGCGTATCTGAATCCGCTCGCGGCGATCGTGAACGAGCGCGACCGGACGCAACGGGCGCGGCTTGCCTTTGCTGGTATTCAAATGCCACTTCGATCGAGTTTTTCCATAGTGGCGCGTCAGGAGCCGAACAACTCCAAGCACACCAGGATGAACGTTTTCTTGATCAAATTTGAAGAGCCCAAATGGGATCAACTTTCTGAGTGGATTGAGAACTTGGTCGGGTACTGCGGTGATCGCCTGTTGCGGACGAAAGGATTCGTCCGGACGGAGGGACGTCGAGTCCTTATTCAAGGAGTTGGCGGGTCATTTGACCCTCCGCGCGAGATCGCAGACGGATTGGAGCGCGAGGATGGGCTGGTCATCATCACGCGCGACCTAGCTCGAGAGGACTTCTCCACCATAGAGCCTCCGCTGAAGCTGCAAGTGCATGGACTTTAAAGGCCCGAGATCATGAAGAAAATCCTGCAACTGATCGCCAAACGGATTGCATTCGGCGCTGCGACGCTCTTCATCGTCTCTCTGATCCTGTTCGTTGGAGTGGAACTGCTACCCGGCGATGCCGCCCAATCCATACTGGGCCGGGATGCGACTCCCGAAAATGTTGCCGCTTTGCGGCAAGAGCTTGGTCTCAACGTGTCACCTGCCGAACGGTACATCAATTGGCTGGGCGGGGTTCTGAGGGGCGATCTGGGTCAATCAGTAGTGACCCACCGCAAGATTTCCGATCTCATCAGCACTCGAATCTGGAACACGCTGTTCCTAGGAGGCTTCGCCGCTGTCTTCGCAGTGCCGTTTGCGCTGGGCTTTGGGATACTGTCCGCGACTCACAGGCATTCACTGTTCGACCGGGCGATCAATATCACTGCGTCGATTTCGATCTCGCTCCCTGAATACTTTCTTTGCTATCTCCTCATACTCGTCTTCAGCGCCAAGACTGGACTCTTCCCGGGCATCTCGAACATTCGCCCCGATCTCAATTTCGGCGAACGTCTTTACCGTACAGCGCTACCAGCGTTTGCCCTCACCCTTGGGGTGTTCGGCTATATGATGCGCATGACCCGCGCGGCGATCGTCAATCTTTTGGCGCAGCCATACATCCAGATGGCGCGGCTCAAAGGCGCGACGCCGGGTAGCGTAATCGTGCGGCACGCGCTCCCTAACGCATTCGCCCCGATCATCAACGTCGTGGCCCTCAGCCTGGCTTATCTCGTCGTTGGTGTCGTGGTGGTGGAAGTCATCTTCGTCTACCCGGGCGTCGGTCAGCTTCTGGTCGACTCCGTCGCCCGCAGGGATGTTCCGGTCGTTCAGGCATGCAGTATGTTCTTCGCGCTGACGTACGTTTCGCTGAACCTGATCGCCGACGTTTTGACAATTCTAACCAATCCCCGCCTTCTCCACCCGCGCTGAGTCAGAGGAGCTACATGACTGATCTTGCAATCCGACGCAGCGTCACGGTCTGGCTCGCGATCGGCGCCACCGGACTTGTCTTTGCGGTCTTGGCGAATGCCGCCTGGGCCCAGGGGAATCGAGGCGCAATCGCTCTTGCAGCCGCCGCTTTTGGCGGGATGGCTACGATCCTCTTAAGGTGGACGCAAGGCCGGTGCGTAGAGTTCGGGATCCTGCTTGCCTCGCTCCTCTACGGATCCGCCGTTGCGGCTGCGCAAACCCGCTTTGCGGCATTCCCTGCCTCGGGCATTGCCGGCTTGATCGCAGTCCAAGCCATGACGTTGCTGGCCGGGAGGCAAGCGCGCCTGCTGAGATCCGCTCCGGTTTCTGCCTGGATTGGCCTCATCCTCATAGGGGGGTACATCTTCGTCTGGGCGCTAGCGCCCATCCTGGCACCCTACTCTGAATCGCAGATCGTAGGAGTTGAGTATGTACCGTGGGGACCCAACTTCCTGTTGGGTACGGATTATCTGGGCCGCGACATGCTGAGCCGGCTTCTGTATGCGACAAGGAATACGATCGCCATTGCCCTGGCCGCGACATTGATTGGATTTCTCAGCGGCACCGCCGCGGGTCTGCTTGCTGCCACGATCGGAGGCTGGGTCGACAACGCGCTCGGCCGGTTCATGGATATTGCAATGGCCATCCCGCAACTCATTTTCGCTTTGTTGATCCTTACGCTTACGGGTACCTCGATCACGGCGCTGATACTCGTCATCGCCTTCGCCGACGCGACGCGCGTGTTTCGCCTCGTGCGAGCGGTTTCATCAAACGTTCTTGCGCTCGATTTCGTTGAGGCAGCCCGCTTACGCGGCGAGGGCCTCAACTGGATCATGCGGCGAGAAGTCTTGCCCAACATCAATGCACCGCTTCTGGCGGAGTTCGGGATGCGATTCTGCTTTGCGATCCTTTTCGTCAGCAGTTTGTCGTTTCTAGGCTTAGGTATGCAGCCTCCAACTGCCGATTGGGGAAGTATGGTTCGAGAAAACGCTGGGCTCATTGTGTACGGCGAGGTCGCACCGCTATTGCCTGCCGGAACCATTGCTGTGTTGGCGGTCGCGATCAACCTGACGGTTGACTGGTTGTTGTATCGAGCGAGTGGACTGAAAGCATGAGCGGCGTAAGCGTATCCACCGACCCATTGCTCCAGATCACCGGCCTCACGGTTGAGGTAAGAGCGGATGATACCTGGCGCCCGGTGCTCCACGAGTTGGATCTTACGTTGCATCGCGGCGAAGTGCTCGGTCTCATAGGGGAATCCGGTGCCGGTAAGTCCACTGCTGGCCTCGCCGCGCTCGGCTATGTAAGGAACGGCAGCCGCTTCGCAGAAGGGTCAATCCGCTTCGACGGGCGAGAGCTCGTGGGGGCACCTGAAAGGCAATTGCGGGCGCTACGCGGGCTACGGGTAGCCTACGTGGCGCAAAGCGCCGCTGCATCCTTCAATCCGGCATGGAACCTCATCACCCAATACACAGAAATACCGGTCAAGCGGCGGCTCAGGACAAGGCAACAGGCGGAAGCCGACGCCCAGAATATGTTTAAGACGCTGCTCCTGCCCGACCCAAAAGGCATCGGGTACCGCTATCCGCATCAGGTTTCGGGCGGCCAGCTTCAACGCGCCATGATTGCCATGGCAATGTCATGCCAGCCTGAGCTAATCGTCTTCGACGAACCGACGACGGCGCTGGACGTGACGACACAGGTAGAGGTACTCACGGCAATCAAGCTGATTGTCGAACGGTTTGGTACCGCGGCGCTGTATATCTCGCACGACCTCGCGGTTGTCACCCAGCTCGCCGATCGCATCATGGTGCTCAGGCATGGCTGCAAGGTCGAGGAAGGCGATACCCGTCAGATACTCGACAAGCCGCGAGAACCTTATACGAAAGCGCTGCTCGGCCAGAAAATCGAGCGACGGCGGTCTACCCCATCGCCTGCGGGCCAGCCGCTCCTCCGCATCGACAGCCTGAGCGCGGCCTACGCACGACGAGTAAGCGTCCTTCAGAACGTAACTTTTGAGGTGGGACGTAAGCAGACGGTCGCCGTCGTTGGTGAGTCGGGCAGTGGAAAGAGTTCGCTCGCTCGTGCGATCACCGGCCTTCTGACGCCGACCCGAGGCACGATTGCGCTGGACGGAAAACTACTTTCTCCCCGCATGCAACAGCGGTCCCGCTCCGACCTGAAGCGCATCCAGATGATTTATCAATCGCCTGACACCGCACTTAATCCGAGGCAACAAATCGGAGAAGTGCTGGGACGGCCGCTTGAATTCTACCTCGGTCTGCGAGGCAAAGCCCAGGAAAGATACGTAGCTAGACTGCTTGAGATGATTGACTTGGACCAAAGCTTTGCGCGTCGGTTTCCCGAGGATCTGTCTGGAGGGGAAAAGCAACGCATCTGTATCGCGCGCGCGCTGGCTGCGGAGCCAGAACTTATCATATGCGATGAAGTAACATCTGCTCTTGATCAGCTCGTCGCTCAAGACATACTACGATTGCTTCAGCGCTTGCAGCAAGAGCTCTCGGCCTCCTTCCTATTCATTACGCACGACCTGGCAACAGTAAAGGCCATCGCTGACCAGATCGTCGTCATGCAAAACGGAATGGTCGTCGATCAGGGGTCGCGGGATTCCGTCTTGAAGCCGCCACTCCACCCCTATACTAACCTTCTGCTCTCCTCTGAACCGAAGCTTGACCCGAATTGGCTCACGCAGCTGCTGGCGACTAGAGCACAAGCATACGGTTAGGGTTCAGCAGCGAAAGCTATCGGCTTGATCCAGGTCTGCTCAACGCTATGTCAAGAGAGGCCCTCGCGTTGCCGCTTTTCGCACGGGCTGCGTCTCCGACATGAACTTTCCACAGTAAGCCGCTCACCGGAAGCAATTTCGGGAGCCCGCAACTCCCCGCGCCGGCGCGTTGCACCTAATAGCGCTGTGCCGATCTTTCAAAAGGTTACGGTGCTCTTGGTCGTGGCATTCAAACCCGTCCTATCATCGGTGTAAACCCCCAGATCCAAGTGGATGCCGGTCCATCTGTTCGAAATACGGCGCCGTTTCAACGTCGATTGCGTGATGCACGCGCCGCTGCATCACACTGGTCTTGCCGCCATAAACCTGCGTGCTTATCCTTGCCCACGGCCTGTGACCGCTTCTCGGGGGCGCAAGTCTCTATAAACGCGGCCAAATCTGGTTATTAGTCGACCTCGAATGGAATAGCGTCCAACGTTTGTCACCCTCTCCACCGCTTCGCTGTTGACATTCCTGTGTGTTTGGAATTGTGTATCGGAAATAGGGACGAAGTCCCGAAAATCGGTGCGGCCGATTGTCGACCGCGAAAGGGGAGGTTGATATGGACAAATTGCACGGGCTTGACATGGATGCGCGGCTTGGGAGGCTTGACCGGCGCTCCTTCCTGAAGGCGGCATCCGCCTTGGGTATCACCGCCGCATTGTCGCTGTCGACTGCCAACCGCGTCTTCGCTCAGACGCCGAAAAAGGGCGGTCACTTCCGCATCGGCACGGGTGGCGGCTCCACGACGGATACCTATGACCCGGGCACTTACAACAACAGCGTCCTGCGAATGATAGCTGGCTCTGTCTGCAACTACCTCATGGAGGTCGACAGCCGAGGAGAAGCGACTCCGGAACTCGCGGAGAGCGTTGAGACCGTCGACGGCCTCCGTTTCATCATCAAGCTCCGCAAGGGCATTGAATTCCACAACGGCAAGACATTCGGCCCCGAAGATGTGATCGCTTCGTACAATCACCATCGCGGCGAGGGTTCAACCTCAGCTGTCAAGGGCCTCATGTCGCAGATCACCGAAATAAAGGCGGACGGCCCGAGCACGGTCGTCCTCTCCCTCTCGGCTCCCAACGCAGACTTTCCCGCAATCTTGTCGGACTATCACCTACCTATCTTTGCCGCCGACGGCGATCGCATCGACACATCACAGATGGTTGGAACGGGAGGCTACACCATATCATCCAACGAACCAGGCGTCCGTGCAATTCTGCAGCGTCATCCGAACTACTGGCGCGAAGGCCGAGGCAATTTTGACTCCGCCGAGATCCTGGTGGTGGCGGACGTCGTCGCCAACACCAACGCGCTCATCTCTGGGGAGGTCGACGCGATTGAAGGTTGCGATGTGAGCACCGTCGACCTGCTGGTGAAGCGCGAAGGGATCAAGATCCTCGAAGTGACCGGCAAACAGTACAACTCAATGCTGATGTTCACTGACGTCGAGCCCTTCACCGACAACAAGGTCAGGCTCGCCCTCAAACACGCTATCGACCGCGAGGCCATCGTAAAATCGGTATTGAAAGGCTACGGCAAGGTCGGGAACGACAATCCGATTACGCCTTCGTACCGGTTTTACAACGACCAGTTGGCGCAGCGAGTCTACGATCCTGACAAAGCGAAATTCCTCCTAAAGCAGGCCGGCCATGACAGCCTAGAAGTCGAGCTCTCGACGTCCGCCGCGGCCTTCACGGGCGCGGTGGACGTGGCCGTGCTGTTCAAGGAGCAGGCTGCCGCCGCTGGCATCAACGTGAGCATCAAGCGCGAGCCGGATGACGGATATTGGGCGAATGTGTGGCAAAAGAAGCCGTTCATCATGGGGTCCATGCTTGGCCGCGCGACTGCCGACTGGATGTTCTCAACATCGTTCGCGTCCGACGCGTCTTGGAACGATACACATTGGAAGAACGAGCGCTTTAACCTCCTTCTAAAGCAGGCCCGTTCCGAGGTGGACGATACCAAGCGCAAGGAAATGTACTTTGAAATGCAGCAGATCGTTCACGACGAAGGCGGCACGATCGTTCATTCACTTCCCAGCCTAGTCGATGCGGTCAACGATAAGGTGCAGCATGGCCCACTCGCCAGCAACTTGAACCTGGATGGAAACCGCTGCATCGATCGCTGGTGGTTCGCCTGAGAGTATACGTAAGACCTCCCAAGAAAAGGGCCCGGCTATCGCCGGGCCCTTTTTCATTCGGTAGTGTAGCGTGACAAGAAGCCTGCCGCCGCGGTCTAAAGGGTCTCCGCCGATACATTGCCGTCGCTCTGCGCCCGACGGTTAGCAGATTTCCTGGGACGGAGCCGTTACGCTATTCGCTGACCGGAAGGGCTTGAGGCGTCTGACCGTAGTAATTGCGAAATACCGGACTCAAGTGCGATCCGTCACAAAAGCAGCACTCCAATGCGATTACGGAAATCGACTTGTTCGTTCTCTGCAAAGATGGCGGGCATGATCGAGCCGTAACTGTGTGGAGACCGCCTGGAGTTCGAAGCGGAAGCGGCGCTCGGCCAGCCGTTTGCTTAGGTTCGGCTAGGCGACAAATGGTCAGCGGGGCCTCGAGGTGATGTTGCATCCGCAGGCTGCTGATTATCGGGGCGATGTGCGCCAAACTGGCTAGGCCCCAAATCGATCCCGGGAAGGTTCGTGCCGGCGCGGATGACGGCACACAAGTCGAGGATTCTCGTGGCGCTCGCTTTGGTCAATAAGATGGCGCGGACCATCTGGGCCATGGTGAAGAAGAATGAGGACTACAGGGATCCGGTGCCGGCTTCAGGCCGATTTTGCCGCATGTCGGTCAAGCCGCCCCGGCCCGCTTGCGGCCGCGGTAAGCAAAGCAGAGCAAAACATGTCGGCTCGCATCAGCAAGGGGGCGTAATCGGCAGAGCGTGGCAAGTTGCCGCCGGCTGCCAGCGTGCTCAGGGTGTTGCGGTAATAGCTTTGCAGCCGGGAAATCACGACGCGATCGGTCTCTCCGCATTTACACGTAGTGCTGCCGAGCAAGCTTGAGCGCCGTTTCAACAGCTCCCGAGCCGTCGCTTAGTCAGCACGAGACCAAAAGGTCGGCGAGCCGCTGGCAGGTTCGCTCGTGAAGAAGGAATTGTGCCCGTATCCGCCTTTTGCGACTTGCCGCGCAAATCGCGTCCGCATCGAGGCGGTTTCCGTGGCCAATGTATGACAGAGGCCCACCCCCGCTGTCTTCGAGCCAACTGCCCCGTCCTGAGGTCAAGAGTGGTGGCGTCGACGGCTGGTACGACGGAGCACGTGGCTCATCAGAAACTCCTACGAGTGCCGGCCGGCACGTAACCTACAACCGCGATTGACGAGACCATACATGCGAAGTATGTACCCGGTAAACGGAATTTTGTCCCTAAAAACGGTTTTCATTCACTCGCACCGATAGATTGGCCACCAGATGCATCACATCACGACTTCTGATTTCAAATTCCAGCCCTATTGGTGGGATGCTGCGGCACCTACTGTAATTGAAGCAGACAACCCCGATGCCGAATATGATGTCGTGGTTGTCGGCAGTGGATACACCGGCGTCAGCGCGGCGCTCCATCTAGCGCGCGCCGGGCGCAGCGTCGCGATTTTCGATCGGCAGGATCCGGGCGCGGGCGCTTCACGCCGCAATGCGGGCTTCATCGGAAGGGTGCTTAAGAAGTCGTATTCCGACCTCTCGGCTTCAAAGGGTAAGGGAGACGCCAAGGCCATCTATGCCGAACTTCACTCCGCCTACCGCTTCACGCTGGATCTCATTGAAAGCGAGGCCATCGCCTGCTTCGCTTCACGCCCGGGCCGCTTCATCGGCGCGACGTCGAAGGGGCATTTCGATGCGCTTGCAGCGGATCTCGGCAGGATGCAAGCAGAGATGGGCTTCGACTATGCGATGGTGCCAGCAGGACGCCAACGGGAAGAACTGGGCACCGATCTTTACCTGGGCGGAGCGGTGATTCCAGACAGTGGCTGCCTTCATCCAGGTCTCTACCACAAGGGCTTGCTTGACCGTGCCATGGCGGCGGGGGTCACCGTTTTCGGTCGCACTGAGGTAGAGGAGATCAGGGCGTCTAGCACTGGAAGCAGCGAAATCCGCACCACCAAAGGGGTCGTAAGGGCACGTGACGTGGTGGTGGGCACCAATGGCTACACTACAAACTTGGGGTGGTTCCGCCGCCGCATTGTTCCTTTCCGTGCCTATATGGCTGCGACCGAGGAGATGCCGCGGCCGCTGTTGGAGAAGCTCATCCCCCTTGGACGGACAGTCGTCGATTCCAACACGAACATCGACTTCTTCCGTCCTGCACCGGATTCGAACCGGATCTTGTTCGGTGGCGCAACTGCGGCACCGCTTGGGGGGCAAGACGAGATCGTAAGGCGCATGAAAGCGATTCTCGATCGCGTGCTGCCTGACGCGCGTGAACTGAGGTTGAGCCATGCGTGGAGCGGCTATTGTGCTGGGACGTTCGACCTGATGCCGCATATGGGCAGCAACGGGCGCGTCCACTACGGCATGGGCTATAATTTCTCCGGCATCACTCTGGGAACTACCTTCGGCAGGAAAATCGCCGGGCGCATTCTCGGCGAGCCTGGCGTGGACAGCATGTTCGCAACCAGCAAATTTCCAACGATGCCCCTCTATAGCGGAAGGCCATGGTTTCTCGGCCTCGTCATGCGTTATTTTGATTGGCACGACCGCCAGATCGCGCGGCGCGGGACTTGATTTGGACTAGCCGCGCTTCTTTCGACCTAGCGAGAAGACATTGGCAAATTCAGCGGCTGTCCGCTCGAGCTTTTCCTGGAGAACCGGCACAAGTTGTGATCCAATGCGTTCCGCGGGGCCTGTGATACCGAGCGCATATATCGGCGGCTGATCCGGCACCAGAATAACCGGATAGACGATGGTGAAGAGGCCGCCTATGTGCTCGCCATTCTCGATAGCATAGCCCTGCTTCCATGTCTTTCGATACTCTGCCGCATGGGGCAGCAGAACGTGGCCGGGTAGAACACCGCCGACACTTGCATCGGGCGGTTCCATGACGATTGACTGTATTGTGGCCCCGTAAAGTCGTGCAATAAAGCAAGTCTCTCCGGTCTCCTCGGCGAGGGCCTTCAGGAGTCGCTTGCTGGCGAGTTGTAACCAGGCATTGTCTGACTGGAGGATTTGCGAAAGCCTTCGGCCAAGCTTGAACGTGCCACGTCGGCCGCCCTTTTCGATCAAATCGCTGGCGGTCAGCGCGGATAGCAGTCTGTTCACCGTGGTCCGGGGCAGCCCAAGCATCACCTCGAGTTCACGCGTATTGAGCCCATCGGGCGGGCCGAGAACGGCTTCGAGGATGGCGATATACCGCTCGAGCGGACCGGATTTCGGTTCACGGTTCCTAGTCGAGGTCACGGCAAGATTCCCTCCCTTTGATCCGCTTCTACGAAGGATTTGTGTTGCTTGGTCAACCTTATCGGGCCTCGAAGGCTCTAACGTAGCGTTAACTCTCAGCGATACGCTCATGCTCCTCATCAGTCAGCTAGGCCGTAAAGGTGAACTCACGAAAGACGAATGCGGTGGGCGGTCGAAGTCCCCATTATGCCGGCGCAATAATAGGGCCTTATGCGAATTCTTCGACTAGTACCCTCGGCGAAGACCGCCATGTGCTTCCCGCCCAACAGCTCTGTAGTATGTTAGGCTAACTCATCGACGTTGCCGTTCAATCGGAAACCCATGATGCCAACTGCTGACTTAAGAATCACCGGCAGGCCGATCTCCGCGGCAGCGCTTTCTACGTCCGCAGCACCTTGCCAAGCGATAAGCTGCTATAGGAACGCCGACTACGCGAGAAGCTGACGTTGACGAAATTGTCGCAGTATAATCGATACGGGGTTTGGTCCTGGCAGATCGAAATGCCGTAAAAGCTTGCCAACTGTCCCATATACCACCTCGTCGGCGCTCGTAATGCCAGCAACGTCATGGGTCGCGCAGCCGAGAACATTCGCGGATCAGCGCGTCGAGATTGCTGTATCGACACGGATTGCCTCGACCCTTTCCGCCGCGAGATAGTCGTACCGAGCTGGATCGGCCGACGGAGCAATTGGACGAAGGCCAGACGCCGGGCTGCTTGGACGAATAGCAGACCATTGCTGCTCGTGCCTTCATGCAGGATGAGCGCTCTTCTTGCCATTGGCTGTTAACTCCGACCTTGCATCCTTTGCGGCCGTGCGAGTGAACATAGCAAAGCTTTCAGCCGTGCTTGACCTCGGACCCTCGTTGAGATTGCCGTCAAATTTGCGAGGGACCATACCACTATCAGCGACTTGCGGTCGTGAAAGTTCTGTAAACTTATTTGAAGGATTTGTTTCAACGGTCGATGATCGGCGGTGTGGCACGGCTTGCGGCGCGGCACTCAGCGGATCTTCCTCATATTTGGTGCAGGGGCGCCGTCTGTTTCTACTGTCGTTAGGCGGCTGCCAGCAGTCTGTTTCTCAGCAGCGTATACCCGGAGCGCCCTTACATCTGGCGCTTGATGGTTTTGAGACGGTTGATCTGTCCCTCGACGGGATTGGTGCTCCAGGGCTGGGTGATTGCGGCCCGAACAGCGTCAATGTCACGCCCGATACCTGCTGCAAGAGAAACCAGTTCGCTGTCCGTGGTGTGCTCGATCCATTGCTCGAGGCCGGCATCATCGTCGCCGCAGGGCGACCGTCTACAGGTGGACCTCCGCCCGCGAGGTGCATTTTAGTATACGATGATTCCACGGGACGAAATCCCGACGCGGGAGAGGCTTGCGCGACAATGTGCTTCGGGCCCGTCAGATTGATCAGCCACCCGCTTCGCGGACTTCATCGAGGCCAGCGGCATGGGCCGCGCTTGGGGGCCGGACATCGCTGGCCCAACCCAAACCGCCATCCCCATGTGCGTCGCCGGTCTGCGTCAGCACTATCACACCGTCTGGCATGACAAGCCCCGGCCCGGTTCATCGCGTCGTTGAGCGCTTGGCATCAATCATCCAGCAGCCGGGTTACTGTCTTTCTTTACTGCTACAGTCTATCGGCGCGGCGGCTCCGCGGTTTTTAACGGCAACCTCGGCCCGAGCATCCACTCGAAATGATGGTATAGTCACTGGCGGTTCGTTGGTACACACCCAATTCCGAGTGAGAATACAAGCAGCGCGTTGTATGTTACAACGCCCAACTATGATCGGCTCTGGCGATCCGTTGCTCGCGAGCTCCCTGCGGCCCATCTGTCAACTTAAATAACTCAAGTAAGGACTGTACAACGGAAAAGTCACAGATTCAGGCCTTTTGGCGATTACTGCCAATGCCGTGATCGCGTTGTAGTAGGCGACTTCTGTCGGCATTCCAATGTCCGCATGCGCCAGCGCGTGCAATACAGGTCCATGTGAAAAATCGATATTGAACGAAATCGAGGTCGATAAGCTGCGAACAGGTGGAGGGTTCCTGGTGGCATATACAGGATGTCGCCAGCACATACGGTGACGACGACGGGTGTCGCTTGCTCATATTGCGGAAAAGCGCACATGGTCCGGTTGCTCGGGATCCACATCAAACCACGTGCAACTGCGGGACCACAGCACTTAGCTTGGCTAGGTGGAAGGATGGTGAACTGCTTGTCGCCGTAAATCTGGAAGAAGAGGTTGTGACTTAGCAAGGTGTCGAAGTGGAGTGGGGTAACGGTGCCGGCCGGGCCCATGAAGAACTGGGAGTAGCGCCACCAATGCGAGCGATACGACGGATCGAGAAAATTTGCCGGAAAGGGCTGACAATCCTCCGCCAGATTTTCCACCAAGCCGAGTAGGGGAATGTCATGGAAGTACGGATCTGCCGTCGCGTTCGATGAGGCCCCATACCCCTCCGGCGGTTGCTCCATGACGAACCGAGCGTAATCTGCGAGCCGCCAGGAGGAAACTTTGATTTCGCTCCTGTCTAAGCGTCTTGACGGGCACAGTGAGTGATCCGGCGATCTCTTCAAAATACTGCGGCGACCAGCGCTGGCAGGCCTTCCGGGGGAGCATGAGGTTTTGTGGGGTAGTCACGTTGCGGCCGACCAGACAGACACTTTCTGTGGCGCAGTTCCGGCCCGCTTAGAGAGCCTCCGTGGCCAACCGCCCCACAGTTCCTCTTGCTCTCCAATCTGATTTGCTGGCCCTTGGGAATCCCCTTCGATTCAATCCAAATTCATCCCGCTCTAGGCCGTTCGCTGCGCGACATGATCGAGACCGCCCATGATCTTCAGGGGCACGATCGCCAAGTATTTCCTCGACCTCAACTGCGAACGGACGATGGAGGGGCTGAAAGCCGCCCTCGCCCGAGGCCTCAAATGCGGGCGACGCAGGAAACTCAGCGAGGCTGATATGAAGAAGGCCCCGGCGATATTGAAGATGTCGAGATTCCGGGGCGCACATCGATAAGCACCTTGGCGTGTCACGCACGACGTTCTACGCCTACTTTCCGGCTGCCCGACGCAAGAAAAAGGCCGCGTAATGCCAATCCGTTCGCATCGCCGCTGGTTTTATCCCGTCGATTGGCGACAATTGTCGGAATGGGTGCGCTTCGAGCGTGCCAATGGCCGCTGCGAGCGCTGCGGCCGGCCGCATAGCAAGACTGTCTCCCACCTGAGCGATTGGCCGATGGTACGACGAGGACGCCGGCAGCTGGCGCGACGCTGACGGCCGGGCGGTCGCAAACTCCCTGCCCTGCCCGAATGCGTTGGCCTCACGAGGTCCGCATGCTCAACGGAGCGAGCCGGCTGATTGTCGGACCTCATTGTAAGCCGGATTGAGCGAAGCTGCGGGTCGGCCTGGCGCTATAGGGATTGTAGCCTGGAGGAGCCGTCGGGATTGTCTTCGCCAGGCCGATGAACGGCGCTCGCGATTCGACCACAGCGATGGACAACATGGCGGAAGGCAAAACCGTGATGGCGTGAGCCGTCAGACAGGCAGCAATGGCCTCTATCGCCGGGCTGGCTGCTTGCGGCTTTGTGCGGTGGGACAAAGGTCCGGGTGCCGGCGCGTATGGCGACGGGGTCGAACCAGATGATGTGGACGCACCCGGCGTGATCATGAAGTGTCATTCCAGAAGGGGTTCGGCGGCGCCTGCCCGCACCGCCAGGTGGCGAGCGTAACCATCGCCCCTCCGAAAAGACCGGCCGGGCCACAATCGTCGCCGGGGCGGGTAAGGAGCAAAGAATCGCGCAGCGCCGCTTCATCCTCGATGCGCCCCGCCTGCCTTGCCGTCACCGCGGCCGCCGCAAGCGCCAGCCGCTACCGCCAGGCGCCAGCCCATTTTTCGTCCCGGCGCACCACCGCGTCGAGCGCGCCGATGGCGGCGCCGGCGGTGATGGCAATGTCCTGAACCTCTTTTCCCGCAAGGCTTTGCGCATCCGGGACGGTCCGGCGCAACCAAGCAGGCACCGTTGCTATCGGCGCGGAGCCTGCGAGTGCACCGACGGGTGTGCCTTGGTGGCGCGGGAAAGGTTTAGGCCGAAGAATCATCGACGAGAAGCATGATTCACGACGGCGGTTTTGGCAAGCATTACCGCCAATAACCGCCGCGCTTGTCGATAAGCCTTTACGTCCGATAACTTGGGCGGGTTCAACCGATCGCTGCAACACACTCAGCGAACTTCTCCGCTGGGGTCTGATAGAGCAAGGTCTTTCTGGGGCGTTCGTTGAGCTGCCGCGCGATGGCGCTGAGCTTTGCCTGGCTGTGCAGGGATAGGTCGGTGCCACGTGGCAGATATTGGCGCAGTAGTCGGTTGGTGTTTTCATTCGAGCCGCGCTGCCAGGGCGATCGAGGATCGCAGAAGTAGACCTCGACGTCCGTGGCCAGCGTCAGCCGCTGGTGGTCGGCAAGCTCTTTGCCTCGGTCCCACGTCAGCGATTGATAGAGCTCTCCGGGCAATTTCTGCGACTGCTTGATTAGGGCTGAGACGACGCTTTCGGTATCTTTATTGGCGACCTTGATCAGCATCACATAGCGCGAGTGACGCTCGACCAGCGTCGCCACGTAGCTGTTCTTGGACCCGCCGATGAGGTCGCCCTCCCAGTGGCCGGGAACTGCTCGATCTTCGACGGTGGCGGGCCGTTCGCTGATGGAGATTGCATCCTTGATCTGGCCCAGCCCACTCCGCTTCATGCTGGCGTGCCGGGAACGGCGGATCGTGCGCCTGGCTCTAAGATGCTCCAGCAGTTCCTTTTTCAGCACTCCGCGTGCCTGAATGAACAGGCTGCGATAGATCGTTTCGTGCGACACCTGATTATGCGGCTCCCCTGGGTAGGTGCGCTTGAGCCAGCCGGCAATCTGCTCTGGCGACCATTTCCGCTGCAGCTTGAC
The DNA here is from genome assembly GCF_002529485.1 of Mesorhizobium sanjuanii. Classification (NCBI taxonomy): domain Bacteria; kingdom Pseudomonadati; phylum Pseudomonadota; class Alphaproteobacteria; order Hyphomicrobiales; family Phyllobacteriaceae; genus Mesorhizobium; species Mesorhizobium sanjuanii. The sequence continues at coordinate 40,594 of NZ_NWQG01000013.1, read as the reverse complement.
CGATACTGTCCGGGCTAGGGACGGACAGCAAGCCAGCTTGCACAGCTTGGGGCGCAGGGCCCGATCCCAAGCGGCGTGATCGGAACGTGCTGCTCTATACCGATCAGGCCCGCCATTGCGAAGGACCTCACGACTGATCGTGGACGGCGATCGACCCAGTGTGTGGGCGATCGAACGCAAAGAGCACCGCGTACTGAGCCCTCGGGATATCTCCTCCCGCTCGCCCAGACTGAGCGCCTTGGGCGCCCGTCGCCGCTCGGCTGGTCGAATGCCGCCGGCTGGGGAGATCACCGAGAACACCGATGATGACGCCCGATCAAACCGCCGCCCAATCGACTTCATCGACTCGCCAGCCTGCCATCGATCCCAGATCTCCGATCGCTGGGCGGCAGAATAATAGATGCGACGTCGCTGCTTCATGGCCCACACTCCATCTTTGATGAAAGACTAGTGTGTTGCCCTCACCGATTGAGCCCACCTGCCTTATCGGACGTATGGCGAGCCTGCTGTTGGTCATCCAAAAATGCAGTTGCAAGGTGAACGCAAGGTGGTCTCCATGCATCGGCTACCGCAACAGCATGTCTGCAGTATATCAGGCGCAATTGTTAGTTCGCCAGGCAACTTTGACGGGCTCGTGTTAAATGACGTTACGATATATTGTAAACGAGGTAACGTATGATACATACATGTCGCGCAACGCGCTCCCGACGAAGATCGAGAATCGCCGCTAGACTAGTTCGCAGACAGTCAGGTATGCGCGCAAAGGCCCAGGATCCGAAGGCGATTAAGACGTGCGCCTGTCGTTAGGCGATCGACCAGTATCATCATTGGTCAGCACGACGCCAAATAGAAGAACCGAACCATCGTCGTGCTGCTTTGTCATTCGCGCTCTTCGCAAATGCTGTTCGGCAGCGAAACACAAAACGACACCAGATTTTTGCTGCCGCTGAACCTGAAAGTTGTGGTGAGCTTACCATTGACAGCGATTTGTGGTCGCAAAGATTCCATGAATTTGCTTGAAAGATCTGTTGCAATGCCTAAACAAGAACGCAACGAGATTGGCGAGGTGCTGGTAAGACGGCAAGCTGGCGAACTCCTTCAAAGCGAGGTCGCTGAATCAACACCTTACAGAGGGAGGCGATCGGCGCCACCTCTACCTAAGTGACAGTGCTAACCTGCACCGGGCACCTGATCCGCCATCTGCTTGAGTTCGTGTCGAGCAAGGTCGCGAAGCCGTTGTGCCGACGCTCAGCGCCATCTGCCGGGGGGCGGACGCTAAGCCGGCATGAAGGCTCTTGAAGACTTCGAGAACCCGGCGATCACTCAAGCTGGCGGCGCGGCTGGCAGCACGTCGTGCCGGTCTTCGCCTATCCGAGTGTGCGCAGCATCATCTACACAACGGATACGGGGGTCGAAATGTCCGCGGCGTGTCGGCGCCATCTCCAATAGCGCTTAACCCCTGGTCACTCAGGTCGCACCAGATCGATATGGCTGACGCGGAGGGCATGACGATAGTGGGGTTCCTTTTGCCCATCTTCGGCCCGCTGATGTATTGCTGGCTGAAGCCGGAGATCTCGGCAAGCTGCTTCTGCGTAAAGCCGGCCTTCTTCCTGATCCTGCGTGCATTTCGTCCGACTAGCTTGCGCGCTCCATGCGAAGGTCAGCAAGTCAAAGCCATTGAGTTTATGCCATCGATGTGCCCGAACCATCTGCCGCCGGGGGCAGCAAATCCAGGCTACGATTTTGGTGACTTGTCGCTTGCCAAGCAGCACAAGCTATCGGTCACGCAAGCGACGCACACGTGCGAGAACCTCGCAAGGGTCGATTTCGAGCGCTTCCGCTACATCGAGGAACTCAATGACGTCCATGCGACGTTCACCGCCCTCATACTTGGCCACGAAAGACTGCGGGCGGCGAAGCGCTTCGGCAACCTTGGCCTGGGTTAAGCCCTTGTTCTTGCGCGCAGCTATCAGCTGTTCCAGCAGCCGGCGTTGGCGGGGCGATCGAAGGGATTTCGGCATCAGATGAACCGGCCAGAAGGGAACCGGCTCATCGACTAATCCCAGTTTCGGATTATCCCATTTTAGGATAAATTTGCAATCCACAAGGCAGGCCGCGCCATGGAGCAAACTGTATGGTCGAGACCATGTCGAAGAAAAGCGGGCTCAATTCATGGGCGGCGGTTGCGCGCCATCAAAATCGATTTCGGCAATCCGGGATGGACCGACCGCCTTTGTTACTGCGGCGGCCTAATCAACTCACAAGGATCAACGTCAAGCGCTTTTGCGAGCCGGCCAAGCACACTGACACTTGCGGAAACCCGAGCACGCTCGATCGAGCCCACATAGCGCATGCTCAGCTCTGCGCGGGCAGCCAATTCTTCCTGCGTCAGGTCCTGATCATGGCGCAAACGACGCATGTTGATCGCCATGACTTCCGTGAGGTCCATGGCGAGATAGGGACCAGAACCGGAACTATCGTTCTAGGAACTATCGTTCCTATTCGCTATGGTGAGCCAACCGAGGAGAAGCCGTGCCCGATCACAACAAACCCCAAACCGGCAAGAGGGTCGCGATGAAACGCAAAGTCCAAGACGAAGTCCCCTGGTCGGACAGCCTGACCGCTTACGACAATGAGCACTTCACGATCTATATGAGGCTCCTGGACGCGTCCGCCGACGATGCCAGCGAAGACGAGATGGCGCAGCTCGTCCTCGGCATCGATCCGATGCGAGAACCTAAGCGCGCCCGAATGGCGGTTCGCAGCCATCTCGATCGGGCAAACTGGATGGTTACGACTGGATACAAAGAACTCTTCGCGCGCTGACCGCCTCCAGGTGAGCTATTCCAACCATCTTAGACGAGGAAATCCCGATAGCCACGATCCATGAGCATGTGACCGCGCCGGACGGCACGGCGGATTCGATCGCGAAGGTGGTTGCGCGGATCCGTCCAGTCGGCCTGGACGCGTTGCTGGGCCAACAGGGCCATTGCGATTTGGCGGTGCGATGCCCCGCCTTGTGAGCCGTCGAGCGCCTGGAGGACAAAGCGCAGACGGCTGGCGCGCGCTTCGGGGGGAAACAGCCTGTCGGGAAGTTGTCCAGTCGCGTAAAGAGCATTGAGGCATTCGAGCGCATTCAGGTGCTGCCTCATTCGATCGGCGGGCCAGATCGCGTCGACGGAAAGCCGAACGGGGCGCAAAACCTCCGCGCCCGCCACGACAAGCTGCAGGTTCCGGTGAGCATTTCGCAGCACGACGTGCTGGCGACCGTCCGCTGTGATCACGATTGCTACCCGACAGGGCAATGCAGCGAGATCAAACGAAAGAGTTTCGGGCGACATTGCCTTTTCCGCAATGACCGGCAGGACATGGCGGCATTGGCGGGAGCACCAGAACACAGCCGCATCAGGCCTCAAGGAGCTTGCGAAACAGGAGCCCCCACCGCGTCAGATCGAGCAACGATCTCACCACTTCTACTTCGAAGCGCCTTTCTGCAATTTCTGCCTGCTCAAGGGCACGCCTCAAGTCACGCTGGAAGGCCGGATTGCGCCGCAGGAATTCCCAGGCCCAGCCGCGTCGGGTCAGGTAGCGCGTATAGCGATAGGATTTCTCATCCTGCCAGTCCGGCCAGTCGGCGTCATTACCTATCATAACCATGTCAGGCGCCCGTGCAGAGCACGGGCGCCCGCAGCACGGGACCGCCAAGAACGCCGTTGTGGCGGGCCGCAGCAAGGCTCTCCTCTGACACATCCAAAAAGCCGGCAACGGCGCGCGTGGTGCCGATTGTCGGGGGCGGACCTATCCGGTCCAGCGGCCATCCGGCGCGACGCAGGGTTCGCTCCATGCGCAAATCCGTGACCGTGACGATATGGGTCAGCCGCCGCGACAAACCGAACTCGATCATGCCGGCGAGGAGTTCATAGGTGGCAACAGCAATGCTCCCACTGCCCTTCGGTGCAGATGGTGGGAGATCAAGGGCGAAACAGCTGCTTTCCCAGACACTCGGTTCCTCGGATGCCGTTCTCCCCTCCAAGAGCCTCGAAAAGACATCTCGCAGCATCGTCGGCCCCGTCGAGGGCAGAAGGCGTACGCCGCCCCCGACGCGACCGGCGGAATCGCGCAACACAAGATAGTGCGGTTTCAGGGGATCGAATGAATCGATCTCGAAGCCGCCGGTCGTGCGCACGTTCCGGCCGAGCCGCTCCTTGAAGACGCGGTAGCGCAGGCGGTGCATTTCGTGAAGTTCGTCGGCAAAGGCGCCGTACCAGCCGGACGCGATAAGCTCAATCATGATGGTCTCCTCGCAGGTATGGTCCTGCCATTGGAGGGGAACCTTCATGCCGCGACTGCCTGTGCATTTGCACAGGTAGATCAAAGAGGGATTCTGTCCCTCAGAGAATTGATGATCGTGAGGTGGCCAGCAGCGTCACCGCCTGATTTTTGGTGCGCACGCCGAGCTTCTTCTTGGCATTGTCCAGATGGAAAGCGGCCGTGCGCTCCTTGATGCCCAAGATGCAGCCGATCTCCCAGGCGGACTTGCCCTTTGCCGTCCATTGCAGGCATTCGTACTCACGGGGCGTCAGCGAAACACCATCCACCGCCAGACCGCCCGAAAGCTTGCGGCGAACAGAGATGTGAAAGCACATCGCCATAATCTCGAGCGCCTGTTCATATTGCTCGGCGAAGCGCATGAAGGTCGGATCAAGTCTGTCTGCCGCGAAGGTCATCGCAGCGACACCGCCGCGGCGATCAACAAGTGGAATCGTCAGTCCGCAGCAGATGCCGAATTCGGCAGCCTCATCGAAAAGCTGTTGCTGTCGCGTTGAAATGCCGGCATGGCCTAATCCCGGTCCCCACTGAAATGGACATTCGCTGCATCTTGCCCATTGTATGACCGGGTCGATCCTTTCATATTGGTGGCGCAAGTAGTGCGACGCCCAGCCCGAATGATAGTTCGATATCAGCCTGGGTTTTGTGACGCGATCAGACACCAGAGACAGATAGGCGAATGCGGGAATGTCGAAGGCGCCGGCAGCGTTGGCCAATGCGTTATGGAAATCGACTTCGTCGACGCTCAAAGACAACTGTTCCAGCAAAGTTTCGAAGACGAGCTGCATTTTCTCCTGCGGCTGTTTTCAATAATACATGTGGTTTTCTGGCTTCTTGCCAGCTACGGCGAGGAGAGTCGCCCCCGAGATATTCGACGCTGGAGAAAATTCACCGCGGTGACTACTCCCCGGACCTTCGCCGTGGCGGCGCTGTTTGCGTCGGGTGGCGGGGCCCATGCCGAAACAGGCCTGAAAGGCACGTGAGAAATGGCTGCGGTTGGAAAAACCCGTGGCAAGCGCCACTTCGACGAGCGGAAGGTTCGACTGCAGCAGGATCTCGTCGGCCTTCTCCAACCGCAGAGATCGATAGAACTGCATCACGCCCTGTCCCAACTGTTCCGTTGCCAGCCGCTCCAATTGTCGCACCCTGTCTGGACGTCCAAGCGGCCCAACGTCTTAGCCTTCATAACCCTGTCGCTATGCAAACGAGTACCGTTGCCCGGCTGTTCGTCGATGAATTTGTAGCTGTACATCTCACGTGGCGAACAGCGTTCCTAGTCCCGTCAGCGGCTGAGTATACCCGGCTATTCGCAAGGCATCCCACAGCATCGCCTGGTGGGCAGTAATCACAGGCTTACCTAAGCTATTTTCCAGAGAATCGATAATACTGGAAGTGCGAAGACCTGTACAAGGGATGAATATCGCCTGGGCATCGGGCGAATTGATAGCTTGGCCAGCCGCTTGAATGCTCTGCGGCGTGACGTTAATTATTTCATAGTCATTTTCAATCTGAAACGAGCCGCAGCAAACGACCGAAATCCCAGCGCCTCTCAAGCAACCGATCATTGCCTCGGTGACTTTATCCGGGTACGGAGTCAACATTGAAACACGCGCAATCCCAAGCTCTCGGAAAGCCTTGTACGCGCCGGTCATGGGCGACGTTAGCTTTGCTCCGGGAACAGTCCGATGAAGTTCTGCTTCGAGTTTAGCTTGCGAGATAAGGGCAGATCCAGATGTGCAAGCGTATGCAAACACATCCACTGCCTGGCGCGGAACAAACAACTCCGCTGCCTTTGCTATCTCATGTGCATGGCCCTGCAAATTCTCAATGGTGATCGGATTGTGCGTCTCAATCCGGGTAGCGGATATGCTCACTCCATCATCCGGCAACATTTTCCGCAGTTCATACTCGGTGACCACATCCGTCGAGAGAGCAATCAAGCCGATGACGACCTGTCCTGCCATTCCAGCATCGAGTGAGGCTTCAACATGCTTGATCGGTATTGTGCTCATGACGGTCTGGCCTCATTTGCTGAACGCTGAAGGGTTCTGACTATGGCCCAGGCAGCGCGCGCCGCGCGCAGCACATCATCGTCCGAAACTCCGAACTCTGAGGTATGGACATGGGTCCTGTTTCCCAAGGCTTCATTGTGGCAGCCGAACCAGAAATAAACTGATGGGAGTTTCTCAGCGTAGAATCCGAAGTCGTCAGCTCCCGCGAGAGGCCTCGTCGGGACGAGCGATTCAATCCCATAGATATTGGCAATCGCCTTTTTTGCTCGCTGACTAATGTTCGGATCGTTGACGACAGGTGGTTCTCCGGAAACCAGTTTGAACTTAGCCTCTCCGCGATGCATCGCGGCGATGTGGGTGGCGAGTTTTTCGAGGCGTGCGCCGAGTCTATGACGCGCTTCCGGTGATCGGGTGCGCAGTGTGCCATCGAGAACTGCTCGATCGCAGACGATGTTGGTTGCCTCACCGCCGTGGAAACGACCGATAGTAATTACAGCGGCTTCATCCGCGTGGCTTTCCCGAGAAATCAGCTTCTGGACTTCGGTGACGAAACTGGAGGCCATAGCTATGGCGTCGATACCTAACTCGGGCCACGCGTCGTGGCTTTTCTGCCCCATGAAGACGATCTGAAATTCATCGGAAGACTTGGTTACCGGACCTGCCAGGACCGAAAATTTCCCAGATGGTATTTCCGGGTTCGCGTGCATGCCCACCGCGCAATCGAATCCGTTTAAGAGACCCTGCTCAGCAACCGTCCGGCCGCCAAGCGGCTCAGCCTCCTCCGCAGGCTGAAAGATGACGCGGACTTTGCCCGCGAAATGCTGGCGATAGGCAATAGCCGCCAAAGCGACCCCAAGCGCAGCCGACGCATGTGCGTCGTGGCCGCATGCATGCATTTTTCCAGGAACGCGCGACCGGTATGGGAGGTCAGGTCGCGCCTCTTCGATCGGCAATGCATCGATGTCACCGCGAACGACGACATTGAACGGAAAACCATTGCCTTCACCGACTACATCGATGAACAGGCCAGTCTTGTGAAAGACGTCAGCATTCCGGATCCCCGCACAAGCCAGAAACTCAGCAATTTTTGCCTGAGTCTTGTACTCTTCGTTCGAAAGCTCCGGATTTTCATGCATGTAGTGTCGGAGAGAGAGGATTTTCTCCTCGCTCCACGCCGGCAGACCAAATCCCTCGTCGCCGAGGCCGAGTTCCATGCCGTTGAATGTGCGCATCAGTCGATCACAATTAATTGTCGTGGAGAGTTCGCCAGGCATTCCGGCTGACTGTCAGTGATCAAAATGCTCTCGGTGATTTCGATGCCCCAGTCGCCGAACCAGAGGCCAGACATAAAGTGGAAAGTCATTCCGGGACGCAACTCGGTACGGTCGCCGGTCCGGAAGCTCGCGGAGTGTTCGCCCCAGTCCGGGGGATAGGCAAGGCCGATCGAGTAGCCGGTACGGCTTGGCTTTTTCAGTCCGTAACTTTCAATGACTCCGTAGTAGGCCTGCGCAACGTCTTCGCAGGCATTGCCCGGTACAGCCTTCTCGAGTCCAGCCGCCATACCCTCAAGCACGGCCGTTTCCGCGTCGATGAACTTCTGGTCAGGCCTACCGAGGTAAAAGGTTCTCGAGAGTGGGCAATGGTACCGCTTGTGGACGCCCGCGAGTTCGAAGAAGATGCTTTCCCCTGAACGAAGCTCACGATCAGACCACGTTAGGTGGGGCGCGGAGGCATCGATCCCGGCGCCGATCATGGGAACTGCCGCGGGGTAATCACCCCAAATGCCGTCAACGCCATGAATGGCGGTATGATAGATCTCAGCAACTACGTCCGATTGCTTGACGCCGGGCCGAAGCACTTCGGCTACCCGCTGATGCATGGCTGTCGCGATTTTGCCCGCCGCGCGCATGTACTCGATTTCGCGAGGCGACTTGACGATCCTCTGCCACTTCACGAGACGGGTGGTATCCTTGAACAGCGCATTTGGAAGCACCGTGGACAGCGCCTCAAAAGCCGCGTGAGTGAAGTAGTAGTTGTCTTTCTCAATCCCGATGACACCTTTTGACCAGCCAAGATCGGCAATCAGCGAACCGAGCGCAGTCATTGGGTGATACTGAGATGATTGAACGTAGTGGTCTCCATAGGACTTGATCCGGCTCTCATCCATGTAGACAGTTCTGCGCGCGCCGTTGGCATCCATTTCGCGGCCGAACCAGATGGGGTCTTCGTCCTGGCGAACGAGCACACACTGATGCACGTAGAATGACCAGCCGTCATAACCGGTGATCCATGCCATGTTTGCGGGGTCTGTGACGATCAGAAGGTCAACACCATCGCGCTGCATTGCTTTTCGGGTCGCCTCGAGCCGAGCTCGATACTCTGAAATTTCGAAGCGTAACGTTGGTGCGGTCATGTTAGCCCTTTTGTTCTACTGCTCAAGAAGCACGAAGGTTCAGATAGTTTTCAAGAAGCTTGATGATGGCCGCGGAGCATAGACTGACAATCAGGAAGCCGGCTGCCACGAGCGTGATTGGTTCGAGATAGCGATAGTTGAAGTTGGCCTGGGCAAGAGCCTCACCCATCAGGTCCATTACGGTTATCGCGGAGAGTATCGGCGTCTCCTTGAACATCGCGATCACATAGTTCCCCAGCGGCGGTATCATCGGCGGGATCGCTTGAGGCAGAACAATTTCTGTCCAGGTCTGTCGGGACGTCAGGTTGCACGCTCTTGCCGCTTCCCACTGGCCAACGGGAACGTTGATAATTCCCGCCCGGTAGACCTCCGACAAATAGGTGCCGTAGTGCAGCCCGAGACCGATCACGCCTGCTGCAAAAGGAGACAGAAGCACTCCAAGGTCGGGCAGAACATAGAAGAGGAAGTAGAGCTGCACCAGCAGCGGCGTTCGCCTGATCCCTTCCGTGACAATTACGGCCGTCCGTCGTAAGGAATTGACCGGCGACATCTTCGCTACTGCAAACAAGAGACCAATGACCATCGCAACGACGGACGACACTAGTGTAATCTCCACCGTCACGATGAGCCCCTGGATCAGGGCAGGCACTATTTCCGTAACAAAATCCCAACTCCAGTCCATGTCTCCTCACGCTCCCATAATCGCCATGCCGCGGCTAGATCGTCTCTCCAGCCAGCGCACCAGGCCCATAAGGACCGAGGCGATCACAAGGTAAGTGACCAAAATCAGCATGAACGGCATTGCGGTCTCACCGGTTTGAGAACGCACCATCTGCGCTTGAAACGTCAGTTCGGATACGGTGACGAGCGAGGCAACCGCCGTGCTTTTCATGATTTCGATGGCGAGATTGCCGAAGCTCGGCAGCATCACGACGACTGCCTGCGGGAGTATGATCCACCACATGGCCTGACGACGGCTTAAGTTCAGCGCGATTGTGGCTTCTTTCTGATCGCGTCCGACAACCTGAACTGCGGCTCGAACGACCTCTGCCCCGTAAGCACTCCCATTCAAGCCGATCGCGAGAAAACCTGCTTGCACAGGGCTCAGGGAAATTCCGGCCAGGGGGAGCACGAAATAGGCGGCAAACAGCTGGACGAAGATCGACGTCCCACGGAAGAACTCCACGTAGATGCGCGAGACAGCACGAACCCCCAGCAGCCGGGACAGCAGAGCCAGTCCCGCCACGAACGCCATTAGCAATGCGAGTACACAACTAAGGACCGTGAGCTCAATGGTTGCCAACGCTCCACTGAGGATGAACTGCCCATATCCGAGAGTGGGTTCTAAGTTTTGCACGCCATCATCACCAATTATTTGCTGGCCCGCTGGATCTAAAGCGCCTTGCCGTCACGCCCGTTGTCCCGCCGCGATCACCTTGCGCAAGAAGCTCTTCGTGCGTTCGTGGTGCGGTGACTGGAAGATTTCGCCGGGAGGCCCATCTTCGATGATCTTGCCCTGTTCAAAGAAGAGAACCCGATCGGCAAAGTCCCTCGCAAAGCCCATCTCGTGGGTCACGAGAAGCATCGTCATATCCGTTTCGTTTCGCAGATCGGTGATGACGTTGAGCACCTCCTCGACCAGTTCCGGATCGAGCGCGGATGTAATTTCATCAAGGAGCATGATTTTTGGCTGCAGCGCGAGCGCCCGTGCGATGGCTACACGCTGCTTCTGACCACCCGATAACCTCGACGGATACTCGTCCGCCTTGTTTGCTAACCCTACTTTGTCGAGGAACTGCAAAGCTCGCTCATTCGCCTCCAGCTTTGTCAATCGTCCGGTCAGGACCGGCGCCAACGCCACGTTCTGAAGTGCCGTTTTATGCGGGAACAGATTGAAGTGCTGGAATACCATGCCAATGTCGGCCCGCATTTTGCGTAGGTGCGATTCCGATGCGGGAAGATTCTTGCCGTTTTTCTGCTCGCGGGTGAGCGACACGCCGTTGATCAGGACGTTGCCTGAGCTGATGGTCTCAAGTGTCATCAAGATCCGCAGAATGGTAGTCTTCCCGGAACCAGATGGACCGATAAGGGCCAGATGCTCGCCAGGCTTCACAGAAAAAGAAAGCTGGTTCAGCACGTTGAAAGTGCCGTAGCTTTTTCCTACGCCTCGGAATTCGATTATCGGCGCTGCGGCAGACTGATCTGGTGCAATATACAGTCTCATCGAGAAGGCTCCTTTCTCGGGAAATGCTTCGCCGCTTGACGGATCATCGCCAAGCCGCGTGATTTTCGAGCGGAGATTCTAGCGGCACATCTCAGCAGTCGACTTGGCTTTCGAGAGCAGCTCAACATTCGCCTGCAGACCATACTTCGACATAATGTTAGCGAACTCCCCGCTCGCAACCAGCTTCTCGAGACCGGTGTTGTAGGCGTCGCGTAGCGCGGTATCAGATTTGTTGAAGGCCGCCGCCGCACAATCAATCGGCGTATCAGAGATAGGGATTACGGCTTCAAGAGAGTCATCACCGGAGCGTTTCTTCATGTCGAGGACACCATCTCCGTTGAGAGCAATAGCGTCGATGCGCCCGTCCTGAAGCATTTTGACCGCGCTCGTATTATCAGGGAAGTTGACGATGTTCCCCAATTTGATCCCTCGGGCGACAGCATCCTTGCCTTGAGTACCTCCAGCCGGAACACCGATCTTTATGCCGAGTTCAGCGGCCTGGTTATAGCTGTTCACACGCCCGGCCATGTCGTGGCGCAAGAGAAAAGCTTGCGCGGTGCACATCACCGGCTCCGAGAAGATAACCTGCTGGCAACGCTCCGGGCGGATGTTAAGACCACCCGACGAAACCATCTTAACACGATTAGCTTGAAGCGCCGGAATCATTGCGCCGTAGGCCATGGTAACGCCTGAGAATTGTTTGAAGCCAGATTCCTCGAGAGCGGCTCGGTCAATATCCGGACCAGCACCAGACAATGTTCCATCGGGCTTCAGTTCAGTGTAAGGGGGCTCGTTGCCAATGGCCACAGAAACATCCTGACTGACGTCTAGATCTTGTGCCGAAGTGGACGTGATGGTCAACACTGCTAGCATTGCTCCAAGCGCCAGGCCGCATGGACGGATATCAACTCGAAAAAGCTGACTGCGAGTCTTCGGTGCCATTGCTGTTCCCCTTTGCGTTAGTTTCTCTATCGATTGCGTAGCTTCTGTTGCAGCGCCAGCTTTTGCAGCACTAGCGTTTAGGTCAGACCGTTGGCCCAGCGCATCTTCAAGCCCGCCAGAGGTCCATTTGATCTGGGGTTCCGCTCCCATGTTTGGTCGCCTTCATTAAACATGATAATTGTGGAAAATTTAGTCAATTGCCAAAATTGTACAAGAACAATAAACATGCTGGATCGACTGCCTCTCAGGCTTGCAGTAAGGTGGGTATTCGAGCAACCGGCTAGGGATGAAGCATGACAATTTGGGCACCCTCAAAGGAGGGTCTTTCACAACCATACTTTCAGGCTATTGCCGATCAGATTTCTCAGGCCGTTTTGCGCGGCGAGCTCAAACCGGGCGAGCAGTTGCCGCCTCAGCGGCAGCTTGCACATAAACTTGGCGTATCGCTGCCTACCGTGTCACGCGCTTATGAGGAGCTTGCTCGCCGAGGTTTCACAGCTGGAGAAACGGGGCGCGGAACGTTTATTCGCAACAATAACCCGAACCCAGAGGCAGTGTCGCCCTATGTTCCGGAGCGGCAATCGGGTCTCATCGATTTGTCAATATTAAAGCCGATCTGCGATACCATACATCTTGAACGCATGAAGTCCGCGCTTGCCGCGCTTGCCGTCGATATTCCTCCGAGCACGGTCCTCGGTTCGCGCCCAAGCGCTATGTTTGCGCGTCACCGCTCAATCGCTGTGGAATGGCTCAGGCGCTGCGGTTTGGAGGCGGACGAAAAAACTATCCATCTCACCAACGGCGGGACGCCGTCGCTGACAGTCGCTTTGATGACTGCTTGTCAGCCTGGCATGATGATTGCCACGGAAGCAACGGGGCTTCACGTCATGCTGCCTTTGGCCTCGTATTTAGGGGTGAAGGTCCAGGGGGTGCAGATAGATGACTGCGGAATTGTTCCGGAAGCGTTGGAGAGCGCATGCCAGCATAACAAAATCCGTGCGCTTTTCATGATGCCAAATGCTCTGGGTCCAACCGCCTTCTTAATGGATGAGAGCAGACGTATCGCGATTGTGGAGATCGCCCGGAAGCACGACCTAATCATCATCGAGGATGATGCGCTTGGCCCACTCGTCGACAAGAGGCCGCCGCCATTTCAAGTACTCGCACCAGAGCGAACGTTGTATATTACTAGCTTTACTAAGCCTGTGATGCCTGGGTTGCGCACTGGCTATCTGGTCGCGCCAGAGCGCCTTCTCCCAGCCGTCGAGAATCGGCAACTTGTCACGAACTGGACCGCGACTCCCTTAATCGCGGAAATTGCGGCCCGATGGGTTGAAGATGGGACTTGCCTAGAGCTAGTCGAATGGCAGCGAGCCTCTCTCGCCCGACGTCACAAACTTGTCGCGAAGGTTATGAGAGAATTTCCGTATCGGTTTCATCCGCAGAGCCTGCATATCTGGCTTCCGCTTGGTCCAAGATATCCCGAAGACGAATTCGTGTCACATGCGCGTAAGCAAGGGGTGGCAGTTGCGCGGGGTGCAGCGTTCGCGATTTCTGAATCTCAGCCGGCAGTGCGAATATCGGTTGGGTCCACGACAGAAGAAGACCTGGAAAGAGGGTTGACCGTGATTCACAATTTGCTGCACAGCGAGCCGGAGCCGATCCTCTTCGACCTGTAAGGCTTTGATCATCCAAGCCAACTCCCAGGCGAACTGACGAATTGTTCACCAGATCATGCAGATACTTTTCCGTTCGTATCCGATGAAGGCCGCCTTGCAGGATTAGCCGAGGCGTAGCTGACTGTCGATATGGATATCCCTATTAACAATCATCATCTCACTCGCCTCGATGTTGTTGACATGGGCCGTCGCCGCCGATGGTCGCAAGAAGCGATGCCTCGGATCGTGTGCGCGACTTTGGCGCCGTTTCGCGGCTTGTCTCCCCTTCGGAATTGTCAAGTTGCGCAACGGGAGCGTCGATTCTCAACATATTCGGGCACTGCGCTGTTTGCGACACATCGGAACGCGAAACGGCGTGGTCGAGATGAAGACGCAAATCCGCTGTCCTGCCGACATCTGCCCGACCAGCGCGTCCTGCGCATCGTCCTCGATCGCATCACGCGGCTTGTGACATGCCTACGGGGGCCGACGTCCCGAAAAACAAACCCGCCGACGGCAACCCGCAGATTCTCGCCTTCCACCACGGCGGGCACCGCCCGTTTGCGACCAAGCCGAAAGATCAACATCATGACCCCTTGGCACCTCATCATTGGTCACGCTCCCGGCCGTTGATTTAGGAGTACTAGGCCTCTTTAAACACAATTTTGCAAAACCTTAATCCCTATCATTTCTGCGAATGATATCTTCCAGGCCGCTGCAGTTCGGAGCAAAGATTCTTAGAACAAGGATCTTTGCCAGAGGCCGCGGCGATTGCTTCGGAACTTTGGTCAAGCGACCGGTAGCCGCCTGGGAAACGAGACAAATCCTCGGGGAAGCGTGGCGTGTTTGGCCGCTGGCTTTGTTAGCATCGCAGGGCCTGCGGCGCCGGGGTGCTTAACACTGCCAATGTTGGGGTGCGAGGCGCGGTGGTGTTCGCTTGGAGGATTCGAATGGTCAATGATTCCCAGAGCTTCTCGTTGCGACGCAACGTCCAGTATTGCGAGCCCTGCTTAGCAGCGATTTTGCCGACACCTGCGTGCTCGCTGAGCGCGCCGGCGCGGTGGTTGGCTGGTTGTCGGCCTATCGACGCCGAGCGACCCATCCACGCGCTTGATAGCCATCGACCCCATCGCATGCTTTGAAGCCTTGCAGGCATGCCCGCCTGCCTAGCCAATACCTAAGGAGGCAACGATGACCGACCAAAATGCAAGGTATCGCGAGGAGGAATTCGCGATCTTCAACCATCTCGAGTCAGAAGTTCGCAGCTACGCCCGCAGCTGTCCCGTCGTTTTCGCGACGGCACGAGGCGCCCAGCTGTTTGCGCGCGATGGGACAGCCTATCTCGACTTTCTCATGGGATGCTCAAGTTTAAACTATGGCCACAATCCCCCTGAGCTGAAGGCCGCGCTCACAGACTACATTGCGAGTGACGGCATCACCCATGGCCTTGATCTGTATAACGAAGCCAAGGAGTCTTTTTTGCGGGAATTGGAGGAGACGATTCTTAGACCGCGACAACTCGACTACGTCGTTCAGTTTCCCGGTCCGACCGGGGCTAACGCGATCGAGGCTGCCCTCAAGCTAGCGCGCAAGGTAACTGGTCGGTCCAACATCATAGCCTTCACCAATGGCTTTCATGGCCTGAGCCTTGGCGCTCTTTCCTGCACCGGCAGCCGATTCCACCGCGCTGCCGCCGGCCAGTTGCTCGGCGCCGTCACGCGGCTACCCTATGACGGCTATCTTGGATCCGCTGTAGACACCGCCGACTACCTTGATCACCTGCTCTCTGATCCCTCCAGCGGAGTGGATCTCCCGGCTGCGGTGATTCTCGAGACAGTCCAGGGCGAAGGTGGCCTGAATGTCGCCGGCCCGGAGTGGCTGCGCAAGGTGGCCGCCATTGTGCGCACTCACGGGGCATTGCTGATCGTCGACGATATCCAGGCGGGAATTGGCCGGACCGATGCGTTCTTCAGCTTCGAGGCGGCCGGTTTCCGCCCGGACATCGTAACAATGGCCAAATCGATATCGGGCTATGGTTTGCCTATGGCTGTCTTGCTAATTGACCGATTACTAGATGTGTGGCAGCCGGGAGAGCACACCGGCACATTCCGCGGCAACTGCCATGCTTTCGTCACCGCCCGCGCAGCCCTGCAGCACTTCTGGCGAACGGACAGTTTGGCAGCTTGCGTCAGGGAAAAAGGCAACCTGCTGAAAAGTCGCCTTGATCAGATCGCGGGAAAGTACGACCCAAGTCGAGTGTCAGCTAAAGGTCGGGGTATGATGCGGGGCATCGATCTGAAGTCTGGCGAGATTGCCAGTCAGGTCGTTAGGACCGCCTTTCAGAGGGGCCTCGTCGTCGAGGCCGCCGGTCCTAAAGACGAGGTCGTGAAATGCCTGCCGCCCCTTGTCATTGGGGAGGATCAGCTTAGCCAAGGCCTCGAGATCCTCGAGGACGCGATCGACAGCGTGATCGGCGGATAGTGAAGACGGCAGCTTGGGAGGTGAACCATTGTGGCCCGGCGGATCCAGACGACGGGCTGGGAAAGCGTGCGGTTACTCCTCGGGATGGGCTTCTCCTTCCATATCATCACGATCCTTTCGGGCACCTCACTCAAGATGCACTATCGGAACCACCTTGAGGCGGTTTATCTCTGGAACGGGCTCTATCGAGGATTCCCAAGCGGATGACGTCCATGTCATCGTCGTCATTCTAGCTGCCTTACACCGTACTACGGACACAGCAGCAGACCAAAATAAGACGGCCCGTCGAATTTCGATGGATCTGCCGTCGTTAGCTGTCCGTTGGGACTTCGCATTGTACGACATTGCGATGCGGGAAGCTCGCGACATTTGGCCTGATTTTCAGTGCATATCAATCTAACGCTAGAGTACCCTGCAATGCATGACGACGCGACCGCCCTTGAGGTATCCACATATATCTGCTCGCTTGACCGAAAGGCCCGCAAAGCGGGCGTGCGTTTCAGGATGGGGGACGATTTTGAGGAGTACCTTTCAATTACCAGTAAGATTGCCGGGAAATATCCTACCTTTCCGAACTTCCGCCCGGATTGTTCACAGCTTGAGCCCGGCAAGGCTTTTTGGGTGGTTGGAGAAGATAGATTCAGTAAAGTAGCGCATGTCCAGGCAGTTCGTGTGGATGATCTGGCGCCCACCAATTTGGCTGACCATCTTGAGTCATTGAAAGCCTGCTATGTGGATCCTGCAAGGCATGCCGGCCCGGGTTCGTCGTGTGTTTGTGTCGCGCCGACTGCTCGGATCATAAGCGGGATCGTAGCGTATCATGGCGATTTATGGCTCCGAAGTGACCTTAGAGGACGGGGCTTAGCACGCACGCTTGCAGGTGTTGCTTTTGGGCTGGCATGGGCGAAATGGTCCCCCGATTTCATCTATGCTCTTGTGCCTTCTTGGCTTATCCAAAAGGGAGTCGCCGATCAGTACGGCTACCTTCACAGAGAAGCACACGGATCCGTCCTGAGTTTACCTGATCGAGACATCGAAGATGATGACTGGCTCATTTGGCTAACTCAACCCGAGTTATCCCAGCTAATCAAATCCTCGGCGACTGAAACGATCGAGCGGCTTTCCTGAGCAAAGCTTTGGTTTTTACTTGTCGGATTTAGACTAGACGTCACAGAAGGCGCTATCCACGTCAACCCGCGAGGGACCAGGACCGACGGACGTAGAGCTCGCTGCATCATGGTTGATCCCTTGTGAAACCAACCAACGCGAGCCAGCGCTCGAACTTCATCAAAAGTGAGTCGAGCCCTTTTTGGGTGCCGATCCAGGGTTCCCATTCCGTGCATGGCCGACAAAAAAGCCCTGGGCCATCAATCACACGTGAAATGTGCGGCGCTCATGTTATGGCACGCAAACGGCTGATGAAGGTGCGCGAAATTCCTAGTTTGTCGACCAAGTGGTCAAAACAGACTGCGGCATTTGCGCCATCGGCCACCATGGCTATGTCATCGGTGAGATCGAAAAGCAGATGGCGGCGGATGAGGAGTTTAAGAGCATAAGTAAGCAGTTTGGCGATCGGGATTTTTTGTTCCCAGAGATCGTCGCCTACCTGCGATCGGACGATATCTGGAACCAGACTCGCCGGTGGCGCACTGGTCAGAGAATCACAAACTGCAGTAGGATAACCCGCCTACGAAACGATACGCCCCGGAGAGATGATGACCCCGCTCGGACTCCAAGCAACCGCTCGGCTATGTTTCTGAACACGCCGACTGTTGCAGGGTTGCCGGCTTTGGCTTTGCGCTGTCCAAACAACTATCGCGCTGGTTTGCTCGAGGCATCGCGCCGAGGACGATTACCATTTCTGAGAGGATTGATGATGCGCCTTACCTTTGCCGATGAGCTTGAATAGGCTGCAAATCAGATAGCGGACGCATTCCGCGTGGATATGCACGTGACGCTGCGCAGGACGTTCTTGCAACCGCCATCCGATTCTATTTTAAGCGTAAAAGCGTCGTGGTTGCCAGGCTGGCGACCCTCCTGATGGTCGCGGTCAGCGTTGCGACGAAGGAAGCCACCGATGTGGGGCAATGTGCCGCGCCTCGCTGCTCGTGGGCGACGAGATCGACTATCTGCCGGTCGTGCCCGGCGGTGAAAACTTTCCTAGCCCTAGTTTAAGTTTAGAACGCGGCTGCAGCACGGCATTACACCCAAGCGTCCAATTGTGATGGCAGGCCGCGCATGATGATCTTTTGAGGAGCATGCGACGCTAAATGCCCTACCAATGGCCCGCAGATTGGGAGTGCGTTGAGGTAATATTGCACGTTATCAAATTGCACGGCCGGCTCATACCAGCCCGTATAAAGGCCGCGCGGGTCTTGGCGGAGACCAAGACCGGCGCATTTCAGTACGGCCTCTTTTCTGGTCCAGAGCTCCAAGAACTTCCGCACAGTCAACTCGCTCGGACTGTCTTCAAAAACTCCTGCCTCTTGGTCGGTCATAATGTGGCAAGCCAACTGGCGGTAATCTGCCAGGGGGCGCCAACGCTCAATATCTATCCCGACCAAGCCCAAAGCTGATACGGCGACGGCGGACCAATCGTGGCTATGAGACTGGCTCACTTCAATACCGTGCGCCGGTAATTGGGGCTTGCCGAAGCGCGAAACGGTCATCTGGAGATCTCTGGGCGGAACATGCAAGTGCGCTGCAAGGATGATTCGAAAAGCGCTCTTTGCCTGAAGATATGAAAGGCGCGTGTCCATGTGACGAATTTTTTCCGCCCGTTCCCGCTCAGCTGGACTCAGCACTTCGCGCATGTGTAACGCCGGGACCGTCAGCTGTGCATGCCGGAAAACCCAAACGTCGATTGCGCCCGTCTGCCTATTCGAATGCATGCATCAAAGCTTGCTCCACCACAAAACAGTCAAGACGTTGACGTTTTGGCCATTTATACCCTTCAACTGCCTTACGTGTCTTGGGTCGTCGTTACGGACTAGGAGCCACTTCTACACTGCCGATGGCTCGCGATGTGTAAAGATATATGAAGCCACGTAAACGATCGCGAAGCGGGTTGTTACCACGGCTGCCCACCTTTTTGAATCGTTTCAAAAAGCATATCCCAGCAATTATAAATCCGCGTAAATATGTATTGTTTAATGCGGCAACGAACGACACAATAATTCTCCTAAACTTCAAACCGTCTCCAAGAGAAGGCGGGTAGGCTCTCCATACCACTACATGGCTGGAGAAAGCCATGAATCATGTTACGCGTCCGCTATCGCATGGCCAGATGGGGCTTTGGATCCATAATCAAAAAAGACCAACCGGGAGCGGATACAACCTGCCAGTCGAGTTGCACAGAAAGGTAGCGTTCGACATTGAGGTCTTGCGCCGCGGGCTCCAGGCATTGATAGATCGCCATGAAATGCTGCGCACGACCTTTCACCAGGAAGGTGAGCAGGTCGTTCAGCGCATTCATGAGGCAGCCCTTCTGAGTTTTGAGGTCGTTCGGCTACAAGGTCTCGAAGAGGCGGACTTCTATCACTCCATCGCAGCGGAAGCTCGCTCGCCTTTCGATCTGGAACATGGGCCCTTGTTTCGCGCACACCTGTTCATGCGCAGTGCCAGGGAAGAGGTTCTCCTCCTCAATTTCCATCACATCGTTTCAGACAGCTAGCATTCGCACCTCCTGCACGAGTTCGGCAGGCTCTGGCGACACGGATATACCGGATCTTACCACGGCGGCTCCTTACAAGGACTTCGTAGCTGGCAAGAGCGCCTACTTGCCGGGGACGACGGCGAACGCACGTGGGCCTACTGGCGCAGCCAGTTTGTTGAACATGAACCTGACCTGGCTCTTCCGACCGACAGACCGCGAGCCGCGCTTGCCACGCACACCGGGTCGGTTTTCTCCGTTTATATTGAGATGCCGCTGGTCGCGCGCTTGGAGCAACTGGCGCACCAGAAAAAAGTGACTCTCGCCATCGTGCTGCTTGCTTCCTGTTATGTCCTGCTGCTGGAGTGCGCCCCTAGGGGTGGACAGACCGTCCTGAGGAATTGACCATGGCTGTCGGGTTTTCGAAGCAGAACCATGGCAAGACATCGTAGTTGCAGCATCACGTTTAAGCGTCAGGTGCCCGCCTGACGGCCGCCGCCTTGCGCGCCGCAAATCGGGCGCAGAAAGCCACCGCCAGGTTGCGTTCACCATTCCGATCGCGGCTCCCAAGGCGGATTCAAACGATCGTCGCAACACCGTATTCACTGATGGCTGCAAATCGTCAAGCGCCTCTGCCGGCGTTTTCCAACCCAGGTCTTTCTCGGTCGGGCATTGAGGGCCGTTGCCACGGCGGTGATCTCATCAGCGCTGTGGATGCTCAGGTCGGTGCCTTTCGGGAAGTGCTGACGCAGCAGCCCATTGGTGTTCTCGTTGTACGCTGCCAAGGGCTTTGCGGGTCGCAGAAGTAGACCTAGACACCCGCATCGATCTTGAGGCGATCGTGCTGGGCCATTTCGGCTAGGTGATGATGGTGCGCGTAATTGCGTCGCGCACGGCTTCGGCCCGTGTCCCGCGAGAGCAGGGCCATTCTTCATGCGCGGAGTTTCGCCATGCCCCCGCGAGCCGGGAAGATGCAGCAACATCGTGAAGCGTGTCGTACGCTCAACCAGCGTGCCGATCGCCGAGCTGCCAAGACCAAGGATGAGGTCTCCTTCCCAGTGACCCGGCACCGCGCGATCGGCCGCTTCGGCGGGGCGTTGACTGATCATGATCTCCGGCAAGACAAAGCTCTTACCTCGACTGCGTACGCGGGCTCTGGGGACCCGCAGCACGCGCCCCGTTCGCGAGCAGGTCGACAGTTCGCGGCGTAGCGCTCCCCGACCCTGAACGAAGAGGGCTTGATAGATGGCTTCGTGGCTGATGCGTAATCGTCTTGTCGTCCGGCAAGTCGATCGGCAAGCGTCGGGCGATCTGCTCCGGGCTCCAAGCCCTGGCCCATCGCCGATCCTTTCGCGGACCGTGCCGGCGGCCCTTCAACCGAACGGCCGCACCAGGAACGGCGGCGCCACTTGGGGACATGTCGACGCCGGCCAGTCGCTGCTCCACTTAAGTGCGCAAGGTTGCGTTGAGCGCAAGCTTGGTCGGTTTGGGCCGACAGGCCGATCGGTCGGCGTGCCATTGGGCTGTCGATGCACGATATTCCAGCCCGCCGCTGCGCGTCGCGGCATTGCGTCGTAGCTCACGGGAGATGGTCGAGAGGCGGATCGGCGAAGCCGGGGTCCGATCTCGCGTCTCGAAAGGCCCTGAACGCGAAAAGTGCGATCTCCTCACGTTCCGCAAACGAGAGATACCGCCCGGACGACGGCTTGGTCGAAGATCTGAACATCGCTGGTGGCATGCTGCCTGCCTGTCGGAACAATCTGGTTCCGACAAGTTGCGACATACCAGCCGCCAGCGCAGCATCTTCGCTGGTCATTCCCTGCGCTAACAAGAATCGCTGGAGTTCAGATCGCCCCGCTACTGGCGGACGTCCCGGTGACGGCAACGGCGCTCGTGCAGAACGGTGTGATCGTCGCTTTCGAATGCCCATCGCAACCTACCTTCGTTTAGGTGTTGCGACGATCGTTTGAATCCGCCCAATATGCCGCCGAGACTTACCAGCAGCTTCTCGCCGGCCACGGTCTGGCCGGCTCGATGGGCCGCAAGGGCAATCCTTATGACAACGCAAAGGCAAAGAGCTTCATGAAGACCCTGAAGCTCGCGGCGGTCTATCCGATGGCGATTGAAACCTCCGACGACGTTGCCGAGCACCTTCCCCACTTCATCGACGAGGTCTACAACAAACGCAGGCTCCATTCGGCGTTGGGATATCTCAGCCCGCAACAGTTCGAGGATCAACATCTGGCAGACGGCCAAAACCGCAGCCTGATCAGTGTCCACCCCTAGGGGCGCACTCCATTTGCATGGCAATTTTTATGGAGGTTTTTTCACCCTGTCGGATTCTACCGGCGACATTCACAAGTATTGCGCGGGCTTGGAGAAGGCCTGCACAAAGCGTGGCGCTCAATTTATCTATGACGCTGCGGTGACCCGGATTGAACACCGGAATTGCTTTAACCTCGTTTGCACAGCTGGGGGCGCCGATCAGACGTTGGAAGCCGACGGCATTGTTGTGCGTGCGGGAACAAATAGTCGCGATATCGCTGTGATGTTCGGGGATCGCATCAATATTTATCCGGTGAAAGGGTATTCAATTACAGTGGATTTGGATGGGTTGGCGGCAGATTCCTCGGCGCCTTGGGTAAGCATTCTGGACGACCGGGCCAAAATTTGTGACCAGCCGCCTCGGTGCAGCGCGCCTGCGCGTCGCAGGTACCGCAGAGTTCAACGGCGTCAATTTCGACATCCGCGAAGATCGCATCAGACCTTTGGTCGACTGGACGCGGATGGTGTTCCCGAAAGTCGCAACTGAACACGTTGTGCCGTGGGCAGGGCTGCGGCCGATGATGCCGAACATGATGCCCCGGGTCGGCAAAGGCCGAGTTCCAGGTGTCTTCTATAATACGGGTCATGGACATCTCGGGTGGACGCTTTCTGCCGCAACATCGGCCATGCTGGCCACGGTTGTGGCTGCGGATATTCCGGTCGATGCTCGTTTGGCGGGCGTAGAAGACGCCGCCGCTAACAAGCTCAAGGGAAAATCAAATGACCAAGCTGACTTGGAAGTTGCCAATTCCATCATTATCGGGCTTGGTCGACGGCAAGCGGGAAGGGTCTTAAGCCCCGGAGCGTTGCGGTTCTGGATGCTGGCGGCCACTTGGTCGCGTTTCAGAAGCAGGACGGGCTTCAATGCTCCGCTTTGAAATTGCATTCGGCAAGGCGTACGGAGCTCTGGCCGTCGGTTTCGGTTCGCGCTGGCTCGACAAAGCATCAGGCGACCGCCCTCACTTTGTAGCCGGCCTGACCGCTTTATTAGGCGGCAAGATTCTTGGGGCGTGCTAGTGCTAGACCAGGCCGGTCGGTTGCTCGCCGGAGATACATCTGACAACGATGAAGCAGCGGCCGTGGAAGCAATTGAGATTGGCGGTTTGAATGCTCAGGCGGCCTGATTGAGGCTACCCACTGAAGCGCCTCGCGCTCGTAGAGAGACGCAAATCTGGCGGGCGATCAGGCACATTTGAAATAGCATCTGCGCCGTCAGCGCGATTTTGGCATCTTTCGTGCACTGAGCGCCTTTAGGATGGTGGTAGATGCAGCCGCCACGGCCGAGAACGTTGGATAGACAGGGTTATAGAATGGATCTAGAGGCCTCCTACGGCTTTGCGCCAACCGAGTTCGAAGACCGCGTTGTACGGGCTCAGCGGTTAATGGAGCTACATCACCTTGACGGCCTATTGCTCACTTCGATGGACAATATTCGATACTTTATCGGTGTCGATTCCACGTTCTGGGAGAGCTACACCCGGCCCTGGTTCGTGCTAGTGCCTGCTACCGGGGCGCCCCTTGCGATCATTCCAGAGATCGGAAGGGCGATCATTGAGAAGACATGGATCAAGGAAATCAGATCCTGGTCGTCGCCTCGGCCCGAGGACGAAGGGACCTCTCTTGTTGTCGCTGCGATATCCGACCTGCCCCGGCGACACGGACGGGTCGGGGCTGAGCTTGGTTTCGAACTGCGACTGGGAATGCCGGTAACGCAATTGAATGCGATCATTGGCGATCTGAAAGGCGTCGAGATTGTTGACGGCGCAAGCCTCATTTGGCAGCTCCGCATGATCAAGAGCCCGGCCGAGGTCAGTAAAATCAAAAAGGCAGTCGGCATCGCGGGTGCCGTATACGCCCAAGTCCCCGGTTTCGTTAAAATCGGCGATACCGAGCGTACGATTCTTCGGGAATTCCGCGGTCGCCTGAATATGGGAGGTGCCAGCGCTATTCCAACCCTCATTTGCAGATCCGACGTCGGCGGGCCTTTCGAGATTACAGGCGGGCCAAGGAACCGACCGATCGCCGATGGCGACCTGCTCTTCATAGACACGGGTACCACCTTTGATGGGTATTTTTGCGACTACGATCGCAACTACCAGGTTGGTAGGGCTACAGATGCCTTACGGTATGCTCAAGAGAAGGTGTGGGACGCGCACGAGATTGGGCTTCAAGCGGCAACAGCAGGGGTTACGGCAGGATTTGTCTTTGAGCAGATGGCTAAGGCACTCTCTTCGGGTGGGGCGGACCTCAATAGCAACGGACGCATGGGGCATGGACTTGGGTTGCGGCTAACCGAACCGCCGTCAATTCGACTGGAGGACAATACGGTGTTGCAGCCAGGCATGGTGCTCTGCATTGAGCCTGCCTTGGAGTACGAGCCCGGTAAAATCGTCCTGCATGAGGAAACAGTCGTGATCACTGACGGAAAGGCCCAACTGCTCACGGTTCGGGCGCCGAAGCAGCTAGCGCAGATACGCTGATAAGGTGCTGGCCTAGGCATTCGCGCGAAATTTGGCGGCGAGTCAGTCAGATTCTGCGGGTCATATAATCGAAAGTTCCCTTGCTACCGCCGCAAACGCCGCCACGGCGCGATCGATGTCGGAAGTGGAATGCGCCGCCGACATCTGTGTGCGGATGCGCGCCTGGCCCTTCGGCACCACCGGGAAGGAAAAGCCGATGACATAGATGCCGCGCTTCAACATGCGCGCCGCCATCTCCTGCGCCAAGCTGGCGTCGCCCAGCATCACCGGGATGATCGGGTGGTCCGCGCCGGCCAGCGTGAAGCCGAGCTTACCCATCTCAGATCGGAACCGCGCCGCATTGGCATAGAGGCGTTTGCGCAAGGCATCGCCATTGCGGATCAGGTCGAAGACCTTGATCGAGGCGCCGGCGATCGCCGGCATCAGCGTGTTGGAGAACAGATAGGGTCGCGAGCGCTGGCGCAACCAGTCGACCACCTGACTTCTGCCGGAGGTGTAGCCACCGGAAGCGCCGCCCAGCGCCTTGCCCAGCGTACCGGTGATGATATCCACCCTGCCCTCGACACCGCAATGTTCGGCCGAGCCACGGCCGTTTTTGCCGACGAAGCCGACCGCGTGGCTGTCGTCGACCATGACCATGGCATCGTATTTGTCGGCAAGGTCGCAAACACCCTTCAGGTTGGCGATGATGCCGTCCATGGAAAACACGCCGTCGGTGGCGATCAAGCGGAAGCGGCAATCCTTCGCCTCCTTCAGCCGCGCCTCGAGATCGGCCATGTCGTTGTTGGCATAGCGGAAGCGCTTGGCCTTCGACAGTCTGACACCGTCGATGATCGAGGCATGGTTCAGCGCATCCGAGATGATCGCGTCTTCCTCGCCAAGCAGCGTCTCGAACAAGCCGCCATTGGCGTCGAAGCAGGAGCCGTAGAGGATCGTGTCTTCCAGGCCAAGGAAGGACGAGATCGTCGCTTCGAGCTCCTTGTGCTCCTCCTGCGTGCCGCAGATGAAGCGCACCGACGCCATGCCGTAGCCATAGCGGTCCAGAGCCTGCGAGGCCGCCTTTCGCAACTCGGCGCTGTCGGCGAGGCCGAGATAGTTGTTGGCGCAAAAATTCAGCACGTTCTCGCCACCGACCTCGATTTGCCCCGATTGCATCGAGGAAATCACCCGCTCGGATTTGTAAAGGCCCGCAGACTTCAGGCCCGCGAGTTCGTTCGAGAGATGAGAAATGAAGGCGTCGGTCAAGGCAGCAAGTCCTCGCCGCACGGGCGAGGATCTCTCCACAATATTTCGCCGTCCTACGCGTAATTTACCGGGGTCGACCATGCCGGGTCGGCATGCTTCTTCCAATACAGCTCAGTCAACTGACGTGTGAGGGCGCCGATCTTGCCGTCGCCTACAACGGTTTCGTCTATCTTGGACACCGGCATGATCCCGCCGGCGGTAGACGTGATGAAAACCTCATCGGAGCCCTTCAGCTCGTCGCGATCAATGTCGCCGGCGCTGACGGGTAGGCTGAGTTCGTCGCAAAGATCAAATACGGTCTGCCTGGTAATGCCCGCAAGGACGCCATAAGCCGGTGTCTTCAAGCGGCCGTCCTTGACGGTGAAAACGTTGAAGCCAGGCCCCTCGGCAATGTTGTCATTGATGTCGACAATCAATCCCGTTTCGGCACCGTAGTCGTACGCATCGAACAGGCCTTTCACCAGATCGAGCCAGTGATAGTTCTTGATGGTCGGATCGATCGACTTGGGCGGGATCCGGACGGTGTTGCTGATGGCGACATGTAGGCCGCGCTCCATCTGCTCCTTGTTGGCAACCGACCCGAAAGGCACCGCGAATGCGATGAACCTGTTCTCCGACTGGCGGGGGTCGCGGCTAAAGGTGGGCGAGCAGCCCCGCGTGCAGATCATTTCGACATAGGCCGACTTGTGCCCGGACAGCGCCACACAGGTCGACAGGATCTTTTCGATCTCACTGCGGTCATAGGGAAGCTTCATGCGCAGCTTTTCCATTCCGCGGAAGAACCGGTCCAGGTGCAGTTCCAGCCTGAAGAACCTCCCGTCCCAAACATGAACGGTGTCGTAGGTGGCGTCGGAATGCAGAAAGCCCCAGTCCAGAACGGACACCTTGGCTTCGGACATCGGCAGGTACTGATCATCCATGAAAGCTACGCCGTGAGGATAATGCCGTGGATCGCAGTGCCGTTGCTCTATGGCTGGGAGAGTCGTTGCAGCTTCGACTGCAGCAAGTGTCATTCCTGAGTCCTCCAAATCTTGCAATACAGGGGCTACGCACACACCCGGTTACGATTTGCCGCCGAGGGACCGCCCAGCGGCTCCACGTCCTAGCAATTCAAGTGCTGGCGCATCTTCAGACACCCAGCACGCTGCGCGTGCCAGATGTCGTCGCCGCTATCGACTGGCGCATGACCCCTTTCGGGGCTGCCCCGGTCATCCAGTAGTCCATTAAATTGCAGACTTCGATGCGCTGATTGCGATCAAACTGGCCCTCCGGCTGCAACGACCGCTTCAAAAAGGGGCAGAAGTGACGGAAACGTTCAGCCGTACCACAGCTACAACAGAGCCCGAGGCTCAAACTTCACGCGGTCCAGAGCAATCATGCTCTTGAATTTGCGCACATTGGGATTTGTGTAGAGTTTCGTCTTTACAAAAATGTCAAAGGCTTCGACGTCCTCCACCGCTACAATAAGAACAAAGTCAGCATCACCTGTCACCATATAGCATTGAGTGACTTCTTTTGCCGCCCTCATTGCTCGCTTGAACTCGTCGACTAGATCTAAACGCTCGCGATCGAGCTCCACCGTTACGACCACGGTCAGCGACTTCCCAAGTGCTTTGGGGTCAACCAGGGAGATATCAGCGGTGATAACGCCATCGGCGCGTAACTTGTTGACGCGGCGCATGCATGAGGCAGCAGATGAGCCCACGAGATCCGCAAGTTCGGCAAACGACAACCTGTTGTTCTTTTGAAGAGCGCCCAGTATCCGCCGGTCAAGGTCATCAAGCATCCCAGCACCTTAGAGGCGAAGCCACGATTATGCAAAGCGTACCGAAACGCTGGTTGCAAAATCGGAAGCTCAATGAAACGCTACCCCATTCAAAAGTGCCATTATTGCAAACGTCGCGGATATGCGAGCGTTTCTTTTCACCGGAATGCAAATTTTGGCCAAACTATTCCAAACGCTTAGGGCAGATTATGCACATAGGCACGGACCACGGCCCTGCGATGGCCGCCAGACGTCGCTTAAGGGAGTCTGCATGCACTCAGTCGACGAGCTTTATCACCTGACCGACGAGATCACGGCCTGGCGCCGGCATCTTCATCAAAACCCCGAACTCGACTTTGCTGTGCACGAGACGGCACAGTTTGTTGCAGACAAGCTGGCGTCCTTTGGAATCAACCACATTGAAACTGGCATGGCCGGCACCGGCATAGTCGCTTTGATCCAGGGCGAGGGTGGCGAGGGGCCGACAATTGGCCTGCGAGCAGATATGGACGCCCTGCCGATCCATGAAGCGACGGGAAAGGATTGGGCCTCGAAGATCCCCGGGAAGATGCACGCCTGCGGTCATGACGGCCACATGGCCATGCTGCTTGGTGCTGCCAAGTACCTCGGTAGGAGACGGAATTTCAGGGGCGGAGTCGCGCTTATCTTCCAACCGGCCGAGGAGGTCGAATTGCCCTCGGGCGGGCTCAAGATGGTCGAAGACGGCTTTTTGGACCGTTTTCAAATTTCCCAGGTCTTCGGGATGCACAACTGGCCAGGACTCGATGTTGGTAAGTTCGCCATTTGCGCTGGCCCGATGATGGCCTCGCAGGATGATTTTGACATCGTTGTAAAGGGTCGCGGCGGGCACGCTGCAGCCCCGCACTTAACAGTTGATCCGGTCGTAATAGCCGCTCAGGTCATTATTGGCCTGCAGGCCTTAGTATCGCGCAGCACCGATCCCGTCGAGTCGCTGGTAATCTCCGTCACGAAACTCCGCGCCTCGAATGCTTATAACGTGATTGCCGATGAAGTCGAACTGGCAGGAACAGTCCGCGCGTTGGCCCCTGCCCTGCGTGACTTCGCCGAGACTCAGCTGGAGATCACTGCGCGGACAATTGCGCAAGCCTTCGGAGGAGACATTGCCTACCGGTACCGCCGATCGGTTCCAGCGACCGTGAATGATACGGCTGCCACAGCTCTTGCCGTCCGCGCGGCTGGAGGTACAGGCGCGGCAGCGATAGACGAGATGTTCAGACCGGTCATGGGTGCAGAGGATTTCGCTTACATGCTTCAGGCTCGCCCCGGAGCTCTCATATTCATCGGCAACGGCCCGTCGGCCGCTTTGCACAATACAGCCTACGACTTTGATGACGCTGCAATCCCATACGGAATGGCCTACTGGGTAAACGTCGTCGAGGCCGCTCTCGGAAGCGCCGCCCGCTGAGGTCCCAGCGTTTCAAACACCTCGGATTTGCGTTTTATCCGTTTCACGCATCCAGAAGTTTTGGCGGAATAGTATCTAACGAGTGTTCCATGATGCCCAAGAATTGGCGGTGGACCAGTGCTCATCCCACGTATTTGAAATTCTGTCTGTCCGCGGTGAAAGGGTGAAAGGCGTTGGCTGCCGCCGCTGCGTCCACCTTCATATGAGGAGAACTAAATGCCCCTATCCATCAACCGCGAGGTTTTTATCACGTGCGCTGTGACTGGTGCAGCGGACACCGCATCAACGTCCCGCAACGTACCTCGCTCACCGAAAGAGATTGCAGCCGCGGCCGTCGAGGCCGCCAAGGCGGGCGCTGCAGTTGTCCACATACATGTTCGTGATCCTGAGACCGGTGCCCCTTCCAACAGTCATGATTTGTATAAAGAGGTTACCGACCGAATTCGACAGGCAGATACTGACGTAGTTCTGAATATTACGGCCGGTATGGGTGGAGACCTTCTACTTGGAGGTGTGGAGCAACCGCTTCCCCTAGACCCGAGAACCGACCTTTTGGGGGTCACGGAAAGATTTGCCCATATCGTTAAGTGCGTTCCAGAAATTTGTACGCTGGACTGCGGCACGATGAATTTCAACGCCGGCGATCTTATTATGACCAACTCGCCAGCGACGCTTCGTGTTCTGTCGAAAATGATGACCGATTTCGGCGTTCGTCCTGAGATCGAGATATTTGATACCGGGCAGCTGTGGTTTGCCAAGCAACTCGTCGAGGAAGGCTTAATTAAAGATCCCGTCTTGGTTCAACTTTGCATGGGGGTGCCTTGGGGTGCACCGAATGACCTGCTCACCTTTGCGGCAATGGTGAATAGCATCCCTTCGAACTGGACATTTTCAGCATTTGCTATCGGCCGCCACGCGATGGCCTATCCAGCAGCTGCCGTTCTAGCCGGCGGCAATGTCCGCGTAGGGCTCGAGGATAATCTGTACGCTGCAAAAGGTCAGTTTGCCACGAACGGTCAGCTCGTCGAGAAGGCTGTCAATATCGTTGAAAATATGGGCTCGCGGATCATCGGCCCAGAAGAAGTTCGTCGTAAACTAGAACTAACGAAACGCTGAGCCGTACTTGCAGCGCTCGTCCCCAATCGGCAGTAAGGCGGACGTTGACGAGCCCATCATAGGCGGCGGCTGGATTGCCCGCTTTCATCTGGCCGGCGTCGATGTGGCGAATGCCAAGAGGACTATCCCTTCTGACGATGGCACCTTTGCCCAAACGCGGCAGTCTCACCTTTTATGCGCCTCGAAGAAGTGGTTGCCTACCCAGAAGGCGTGCCTGAAACCGGGATGTGAACCGTAGCGTACTGACCAAGGCGCTGCTGGCCATTCCAAAGCTCTAACCATATGGGAGCAGTTGCTTACACTGACCCTGGAGCGCCTTCCTACCCCGTCGGCGTCAAGGGGCGTAACGCACATGAACATTTCCGCCACTTTTGTCTAATTTTGATGTGTGCGTTGCGAACTGCAGGCCATTTTGATCGCAATGCCAGTACGAACGCGCTAAACTCACGATCGGGCGACCGAAATCGGCCTCATTTGGCCAATGCTTCGCTCAGAAAGCGGGCAAGCGGGTCAAATAGTCGCGAGACAACAGGGGAGTGCCCGGGCAGTGACGAAAGCGTAGGCACAGCTTCCAACTCAATCACAAAGTCGAATTGCTGGTCCAACACCCTTCTCGCAACTCAAGGAAATATTTAGCGCTATGGGCCGCCCCGATCCCAAAAACGTTAAGCAAGTTGGATGTATCGGTTCAGGAACCATAGGAGCGGGATTTGCAGCTCAGTTCCTTGCCAACGGATATGATGTGATCGCACAGGATCCGGGCAGAGATGCCCGCGACTTCCTTGAGCGACTGCTTGACCAGGCGTGGCCAGTGCTTGAGCAGATTGGGTTGAAGACAGGCGCTTCGCGGGAACGTCTTCGCTTTACTCACGACATCGAGGAAGCGGTTTCTGGGGCGGAGTTCGTCCAGGAAAGCGTCCCTGAAGACCTTGAGTTCAAAGTGCGCGTTTATGAGAGGCTTGAAGAGCTGGTCCCGCCGGAAATCGTTATTGGCTCGAGTACGTCAAGCTTTCCAATGACCGAAATTCAAAAGCGCTGCAAGTATCCCGAACGCACGGTTGTGGCGCGTCCCATTAATCCGCCATACCTTATTATTATCCCGCTCATCGAAATCATCGGCGGAGAAAAGACCGACGTCGCTATTTTGGACTGGGCGGCTGCGTTTTACGAAGCAGCTGGAAACCGCGTTCTCCGCATGGAGAAAGAGATCAACGGCTTCATGGCCAACAGGCTTCAAACTGCTCTGTTTCGTGAAGCGCTACATATGATCGCGGCAGGACAAGCTACTGTCGCCCAGGTTGATGACTGCCTAACTGACGGATTAGGGCTACGATGGTCATGCATGGGCCCTTTCGCAACATTTAGTTTGGCAGCGGGTGACCGTGGCTTAGGCCCATTTATGGATCTTCTTGGAAGTGTAGAGTGGCGGGCACCTTTGGTCACAGAGTCCCCGTTGCCAGATTGGAGCCCCGAGCTGCGCGCGCGTATCGTTGATCAGGCGCAGGAGGTTATTGCTGGAAGAACGATTCCGCTGATCGAAGAACGAAACAACACGATTCGCGACGTTAGCCGAGCGAATGCTTCGGGAGGTCGTAGCGGTATCATACGTTAAGTACTCCATACACGCGGCCCCGCCCCGCAAATATGGTGAAAACAGGGGTGAAGTTCGTTGAGGATGCGGAGGTGTCTCATAAGTTGCTTTCTGTGTTGCGACCGCATCCTCAGAAGACAATAATGCTGATAAGCCGACGGCTGAATTTACTGAGAGGATGGCTGAGAAATGATCTCCGAGAAAACGCAAAACTTTTGGAACAACAATATTATATGGGACATGCTTTTCCCACTTGACCTACCCAACCAGTCATATGGCTGTCCGCCAAAGTATCTTGATCATTATGTTGACGCGGGAGTGTCGTTTACTGCAATCTCATTTGCTGAAGACGCCAGCGACCTTGATTACGCTGTCAAGGGCATTGCATCCCAAAGGCGGCTAATTCATTCAAAGCCCGACAAGTTTATCCATGCACTGACTGTCGACGATGTTGTGCGTGCAAAGACTGAAGGAAAACTGGCTGTCGGAATGCAGACCCACGGCACCGCTTGGTTTGGAAAGAATGTTGGTGTCTTGGAGGTATTTCGGGAGCTCGGACTGCGTGTCGTTCAGCTAGTCTTTAATGCTTCAAATTTTGTCGGGGGAGGATGTTCCGACCAAGCCGACGGTGGTCTGACAAGCTATGGTAAGCAAGTTGTGCGCGAAATCGAGCGCCTGAAGATGGTCGTAGATCTTGCTCATACCGGATATCGTACTACGCTTGACGTATTGAACATGGCGGAGAGACCGCTGATGTTCTCGCATGTCGGCATAATGGCTCTTCATGAACACTACAGAAATCTTCGCGACGACCAAATATTGGCACTGGCGGCGAACGGTGGAGTGATTGGTCTCTCAGGAAACAATGCCTATATCGGCGATGAACACGGGGCGATGTCGGCCATATTCAAGCATCTGGATCACGTTGTCCAGCTTGTCGGCCCGGACTATGTCGGTTTTGGTTTTGACTTTGTGTTTGAGACTGACTTGCTGGACCAGTGGGCTCGCGAGATGGTGAGCGAATGGCCCGACTTTGCAGATCCGAACTGGAAAGGGTTTCGCTTTCAGAGGCCCCAGGATGTAATTAATCTGGTGCAGTTGATGTTTGATCACGGCTATCCCGAAGATGCAGTCAAAAAGATTGTGTCACGAAATTTCATGAGGTTGTGCAAAGAAATCTGGTGAAACCAATCACACAATTGGCGTTTAACCGAAGTACGACATCGTATACGGTTGGCGTGAGCTGACAAGAGGGCGTTTTAAGCACTTTTTCACGGTTGGGAATGATCGGAGAGTTTGGTCGAGATCACCAAACTTGATTTCAGGCGATGACTGCCTAGACCGCGATTTTGCGCTTACGCGTTAAGCGCCATCGGTTAGATGCGGAGCAGACTACAGCCAATGCAGCAATCCTCTCATCACCTCTATTATCCTCGTCATCTTCTTCAGACCAAGTAGGTATCAACATGCGTGATGGAAAGCCGTCCACAAAGCTGGGTTGCCTGTTTGCACAACTCCGTGAGGAATCCCTCTCTGGGGAGCCTCGTGTTTGTCTTGAAACGATGTCGGGGATGACACGACAGGTGGAAGGACTACGGTCGGAATCGCGTTTTGGTGGGCTCGCCATGACAATTGATGAACCGGTCAGCTTTGGCGGCACAGGAACAGCCCCGAATCCAGCCGAAGTGATGCTCGCCGCGCTTGGCGCCAGCATTGAAGTGACGGTCCGATGCTATGCCGATTTTTTGGGCGTGCAGGTAAGGTCAATCGGGGTGGAGTTGTCGGCAGAGATGAACAGTCAAGGTTTTTTTGGAACGGGGGCCGGTATTCGATCTGGCTTTCCTGCAATTTCTGCGGTCGTGAAAATCGTCAGTGACGAAGAGCCAGATGCCTTTTCCGAACTGCTAGAGATTGCCGAGCGTTGTTGCCCCGTACTCGATAATGTAAAACGTCCTACCCAAGTGACGCTGTCCCTTGATGTTGTGAAGCCTCGTGAAAACTCCGTGAATCTGGAGCAAACCGTTTGAATTTATCCCGTCGATCGTGAACCATTTGACCGCTAGGGCAACACGTAGTCTGGGGCATCTCTCGGACTGATGAGTAGCTTAAGGGAGTTGAGCGAGCGAAACTGAGCTTCTCGTCCGATCTCGTGGCTTACGACACGATGCCCGGGATCAAGTCGTCTGCGGTACTCCGAAATGGGAGGTACACGGTCAGCCGCAGATTGCGAGCGTTGTTGGCTTGGAAAGTCGTGCGTGTGAACTTTCGCGCATTTCCTGCTGAGTAAGGTTGTTTTCGTCCCTGAGGACGGGCACGTATTGCCTATGTGGCTCAGCGGCGTTGCGGACATCGATGCCGAAGCCATGAAGCTGGCTGCACCGGGACCGTTTAATGCTGTCAGGACTCCTGCCGCCCTCGGTGGATGATCGCGTCCGGTTTTTGATCGGAATGCCGTCCGGTAAATCGTCGGAATCCGACTGCCGACTGTAAATCCACGAATGGCGCGCTCCGCGATCAGGTTGTCGGGTTCGAACTGGCCATCGTAGAGGAAGCGATTGAACGCGCGCCATCGCTTGGTGCCGTAGGCGAAGGCCTTCGCCATATCGGCATGGCGCGACAAACCCTTGCCCTGGCACATGAGCTGTCGTCGCAGTGCGCGGACCAGTGGTCGGGTCCGCCTTCGTCGTGCGGCCAATCGCTCGGCGGGCGGCATTCCCCGTATCTCTTCCTCGATCCGGTAGATCGCCTGGATCCCGGCCATGGCCGTCGTGCTGAGCTCGGTCGGCTGGCTGTCGTGAACGTCGAATATCTTGCGACGCAGATGGGCCAGGCAGGCAGCTTCTCGAATTGCGCCACCCTTGTAGAGCTGGTTTTAGCCGCTGCGGTCGTCGGCGACATAAGCCCAGAGCGCGCCCTTGTGCCTCTTGCCGGTGCTGGGCGCTAGGATCGGAAGCCGCGTGTCGTCGGTGTGAATCTTGCTGCGGGTACGGCCGAAATCTCGGATGCGGTCGTAGATCCAACTCCGCCAGGACGATACGCAGTGCCGTCGGATCGACGGTGCCGTCGATCCGCAATCGCGCGCCGTTCGGAAAGGCCCGGCCGGGTCCGGGCAATCGGCGACGGGACGCTCGACCTCGGGCAGATCGTTCACTTCGATCCGCCGGAAAATTTCCATCCCCCAATCGGCCTCGAGCTCGCCGCCGTCCATCTGCTTGCGCCAGGCATAGAGCTGTGACTGAGCTACGCCGAACGCCTCCGCGACCTCAGTCACCGACGACCGAGCAACGCGCGTTTCTCCGTGCAACTCCACAGCCTTCTTTGCCGCACGCGCCCGCGCACCGTTGTAAGCTCTTCGGTCGCTGCGGCGCCGCTGATCTCGGCGACCATATCGTCCCTCGCATGTTCCAATGTCATGGCGCGAAAGCTCCATGTTCATCGGCCTATTGCAAGGTGCCTTGGCGCATCGCTTACGACCGGAGTACAGGCCGCCGAAGATCTTCAGGACGATTGAGCGAACGAGGCTAACCAAATCTGGGATCGCCCCGGTGTCGAACAACCGCTGGCCATTGGTTCGTGATCAGATGGTGCCTGATCCAGGAATAGGGCTGCGGCGAGATCGTCGCACCCTAACATGGCCACACCGCCCACCAGCATAGCCCTGCCGCACTGTCTCAATATCATGATGGCGCCGCGTGCAACGCCGGGCCGTTCATCCCGATGGTTACGCTTACAGCAGATTCTGTGATCTCTTTAGAGGCTTCGAGCGGCGGCTGACGCCGACGATGCGCCAGGTGCATGTCGCCGGAGACAAGGTGTTCGTCGACTATTCCGGCAAGAAGCTGCCGATCGTGGACCGCAAGGCCGGCGAGATCCGCGAGGCCGAGATCTTTCTCGGGGTGCTCGGCGCGTCGAGCTACATTCGCCGAGGCGACCTGGAGCCAGACCCTGCCGGACTGGATTGGCTCGCATATGCGCATGTTCCGCTTCTTTGGCGGCGTCCCGCGCCTGATTGTTCCTGACAACCTGAAGTCCGGTGTGAACCGTGCAAGCTTTTACGATCCGGAGATCAACCGCAGCTTCGGCATGATGGCTTCGCACTACGGTGTCGGCGTTCTGCCGGCGCGACCGAAGGTCGAAGTGGAGTCCGTTTCGCGCAGAGCTGCATTCTAGGCCGGCTGCGTAACCAGACCTTCTTTTCGCTGCACGAAGCCAATGCCGCTGTCCGGGAGGCTGTCGAGCGGATTAACACCCACGTCATGCGGCGATTGGACCAATGCCGTCGCGACCTGTTCGAGACGATGGAACGGCCAGCGCTCGCCGCACTACCAGCCGAGGAATACGAGTTCGCTGAGTGGCGGCTGGCGCGGGTATCGACAGACTATCATGTCGAGTTCGAACGCTATTTCTACTCCGTGCCGCACGGCCTCATTCGCCAGCAGGTGGATGTCCGGGCGACGAGCCGAATGATCGAGATATTCTTCAAGGGCAAGCGCGTCGCTGCCCATCAGCGCCGCTATGGCGGGGCTCGTTTTGGAACCGATCCGGACCACATGCCCAGTTCGCACCGCCGCTACGCGGAATGGTCGTCGGAGCGCTTCCGGCGCTGGGCTCGTTCGATCGGTCTACAGACCGAGGGGCTCGTCATCGCCATCCTTGCCAGCCGGCCGCATCCGGAACAGGGATTCAGTAGATGCCTCGGCGTTCTCAAGCTCTACCAGACGATCGACACAGCGCATGCCGAAGCCGTTTCGGCCCGTGCTCTCGAGATCGGCGGCCTGAACTGCAAAACCATCAGCGCCCTCATCAAATCCCACAAAGCCTCCAGGCACACCGCCGAACCTGCCGCCGTGGGCGAGCACGCCAATCTTCGCGGCCCAGGCTACTTTCATTAAGGAGATAATCAACAAATGCTGACCAACCCCACCATCGACATGCTGCGCGAACTCGGCCTTTCCGGCATGGCAAACGCGTTCCAGGAACTGGAGACGCAGCCGGAGGCAAGAGCCCTCCAGCATGGCGAATGGCTTGCCCTCCTACTCGAACGGGAGGCGACAACGCGCCGTCGAAGCGCTTCGAGGCCAGAGCCCGTGCCGCCAGATTACGTCATGACGCCCAGATCGAGAACGCCGATTTCCGCGCAACTCGCGGTCTCGATCGCAATCTCTTCATGAAGCTGACGACATGCGACTGGATCAGACAGCACCATAGCTTGCTCCTGATCGGACCGGCTGGCGTCGGAAAGAGCTGGCCGGCCTGCGCGCTCGGCCACAAGGCATGCCGCGAGGATCTTTCGGTCGCATGCCACCGTGTACCGCGCCTCTTCGCGACGCTCGCCCTTGCCTGCGGTGACGGCCGCTACGCGAAGCTGCTCAAGAGCCTATGTCGGCATCGAGCACCCAGTTCACAGCAAGAGACGGACAGGGGCACCCCGCAAGGGGCGGGCATCAGCCCGCTCCTCGCCAATATCTTCCTGCACTACATCCTCGATCTCTGGGCCCACCAATGGCGACATCGCCATGCACGCGGTTGTGTTGTGATCGTGCGCTACGCTGACGACTTCGTCATGGGCTTTGAGAAGAAGGCCGATGCAGAGGAGATGCTGTTGGCCCTCAAGGCGCGGCTGGCCGGCTTTGGCCTGACGCTCCATGAGGACAAGACGCGGCTGATCGAGTTTGGCCGGTTCGCGGCCCTCTTACGACAGCGGCGTGGCGAGCGGCGGCCAGACACCTTCGCCTTCCTGGGCTTCACCCACTACTGCGGCGGACCCGGGATGGCCGGTTCATCGTGAAGCACAAGACGGAAGGGAAACGCCTGACGCGCAAGCTGACGGCGCTGCGCCAAGATGCCTGGCGGCTCATGCACGCGCCACTGGCTGCGCAGCACAGGTGGTTCGCCGCCGTTCTGCGTGGACACTACGGCTACTACGGCAGGCCGCACAACTACCCAGCGCTCAACGGATTCCATCGGCAAATGCGCCGGATATGGCTACGGTGTCTGAGACGGCGCAGCCAGAAAAGCCGGCGCATGGGCTGGTCGGAGTTCGAGACCCTGACGGCGCGCTTCCCCTGCCAACTCCGCGCATCACTCGAACTTGGGCGCAAGCAGGGATATGACGCGGGTTACCCTCGGGAAGAGCCGGGTGCGGGAAATCCGCCCGCCCGGATCTATGAGGGCGAAAGCCGAATGGCTGAGCTACTCGACCACGACCTTTTAACCTTTTAACGCATCAAATTTGAACCTCTAAGCGCTCTCGTGACGTTTATCGGATCGAACGCTCCCGTCAATCTTCTCACTATTTTGAAATGACGGTTGCGGTTGCAGCGTCATTTTGAGCGAAATCACCACGAGTGTTACGATCTAATAATAATAGCGGGCGACTGAGATGTTACTTCAAATGGAAAAGTCTCACAGGCACCGCTATCCGCCGCGCTGACGGCAACTGGTGCGCGCAGTGTGCCAGAGTTCTGATGCGCGAATACATGAATTTCCGAGATCTGAATCCTCTCGATGCGCCTCTCGGACGATCGCTTTCGCAAAGGTTGGAGGGCTGAGGAATGACTATTGTCGAGGGCTTTCCTGCATCAGGAGCAGAACAATGACCCCATCCCTCTCCCTTGCTGGTCGCCGAGCTATCGTCTCAGCTGCGGCCTCCGGTATTGGCCGCGTTATCGCCGAGACGCTCGCGGAAGCGGGAGCCAGGGTGGAAGTTTGCGAT
Organism: Mesorhizobium sanjuanii; assembly: GCF_002529485.1. Lineage (NCBI taxonomy): Bacteria > Pseudomonadati > Pseudomonadota > Alphaproteobacteria > Hyphomicrobiales > Phyllobacteriaceae > Mesorhizobium > Mesorhizobium sanjuanii. Next base: position 2,199 of record NZ_NWQG01000013.1, on the reverse strand, counting down.
GTTGATGAGCAAAAGGTCGCAGATATAAATCAGCGTCATGGCTCTATTGGTGCGACCTGTTGCGACCTTGCTGATGCAGGCGATACGCAGCGCTTCTTCACTGCCGCAGTTGAGCGGCTGGGCGGAATCGACATTCTCATCAACAATGCCGGCATAGCAGGCCCGATCGAACTTGCAGAATCCATGACACTGGAGGCTTGGAACCGGACGTTGGCGGTAAATCTCACAAGTCATTTTGTGCTTGCCCGTCTCTCCGCTCCTCTTATGCGACAGGCCGGTGGCGGAGCTATAGTAAATATTTCGTCGACAGCAGGCCTGGAGGGCAATGCGCGACGGTCACCCTACAACGCTTCGAAATGGGGGGTCATCGGACTTGCCAAGAGCCTCGCCAAGGAATTGGGTCCTTCGAAGATACGAGTCAACGTCATCTGTCCCGGCTGGGTTGAAGGCGATCGTCTAGAGCGTGTAATCGCCGAGGAAGCTTCTAACCTGGCAATCGACCGCGACGAGGTCCGTGCACGCTTTATGTCGGCATCGTCGCTGGGCATAGGGGTGCTGCCAAATGATATCGCGGCTATGGCGCTCTTTCTTGTCTCGGATGCAGGCAAGCGTATGTCGGGACATATCTTCACGGTGGATGCCGACGCGATGTGAATCTTGACGTTGAGACCAACATAATGCGCCGACTTTCGGCCCCGCTTACGAGGCAAAAACAAGGGGAATCCTCGATGGTCTCTCGTAGTGATCGAGTCCTCTCTGCGGCAACACAGGAAAGGACTAGATTGAAGTGCATTTGGTCGTGATTGTCTAGGCAGACGATTAAGAACAACGGTGCTCAACTCAAGGAAATGTCGATAATCTACCAACAAATGGGAGCCGGAATTATGAAGTTAAGGTCAATCATTGTCGCTTGCAGCTTTCTGGCGGTTTTGCCCAACGCCGCATCTGCCGATGAACCTATCACGTTCACCTCTTGGGGCGGGTCCTACCAGGACGCCATGCGCCATATCTTTTGGGAACCGATCAGTAAGAAACTAGGGATTCCGTTCAAAGAAGACACCGGTGCATCACTCGGCATAGCCGGTATTCGCACTCAGGTTCAGTCTGGAGCGGTTCTCTGGGACGTGGTCGATTTGTCAATTCCTGACTGCGCCACTGGGGCAGCCGAAGGATTGTTCGAGCCTCTGGACTACGCAGTAATCAATACCGAGGGGATCGATCCACGTTTCGTCACACCGTCCTGGGTCGCGGGCCCATGGTCCACCGGTGCCTACTTAGCTTGGCGAAAAGGATTATTCGCTGAAAATCCTCCAAAAACGTACGCCGACTTTTGGGATGTGAAGAAATATCCAGGCCGCCGGGCGCTCTATGACGCGCCGCAAGAGACGCTCGAAGTAGCGGAAATGGCAGACGGTATACCAACTGACAAGCTCTATCCAATTGATATTCCCAAAGCTCTAGAAAAGTTGCGGGAGATCAAGTCTGACATAACAGTCTGGTATACTGGTGGGCAGCAGCAAATCGACCTCGTCCGAAACGGTGAAATCGACATATTGTATGGGTGGCAGGTTAGAATGGATCCCCTCTACAAAGAGGGTGTGATCGACAGGAGCCTAGATCAGTCTATCCTTGTCCCTCAATGTTTGGTGGTTCCTAAGGGTGCCAAACACAAAAAATTGGCTATGAAATTTATAGCGTCGATGCTGTCACCTGAAGTTCAAAGGACAATTCCCGAAAGCTTTACAGCTGTGCCTATCAATCAGAAGGTATTCAGCGATAACATGTTGACCCCGGAGGTCATTCAGACGTTGCCCAGAATGAAAGACGCAGCCGGGTACGCGCTAAAGAATGCGGAATACTGGTCGACCCCAGGCATCTTGAGCAAAGCTCAGGAGCAGTGGGATGCCTTTAAGCAAGAGTAACAGTGCTGTGACTCAGATCAGTTCGAGCCTGGGATCGCGATCCTGAGCTCGAACTGAAGACGTTGATAGCACCAAAAGCGCCAGACGCATTCGTTTGATACTGCGGTTCAAAGGCTCGATAAATGACTGACCACACGGCGGATACCGTAAAAACCGAGCCGGGCATTCTGGGAATCGCCGGGGTTCCGGTTCGAATTCAGGGCCTTTCCAAAAGCTACGCCAGATTGCCAGTATTGAAGTCGATCAATCTGACAATAAGGCCTGGTGAGTTTCTCAC